>RFHT01000294.1 GCA_003696835.1 Bacteroidota bacterium | reverse complement strand
CAGCAGTTTCGTCGGCCATGTCGGTAACCATGCTCAGGGTATCGGGAAGCTGGTTGGCCATTGCCAGCATGCCTTCGAGCTTTTCCACCATTTCGGGTGCGGTGAGCTTTTCGGCCAGGTGCAGAGCGTTTTGCAGGCGCTGGTCGATGTCCACACCGCGCTGCATAGCGCGGGCAACGGTTTCGTCGGCCATGTCGGTAACCATGCTCAGGGTATCGGGAAGCTGGTTGGCCATCGCCAGCATGCCTTCGAGCTTTTCCACCATTTCGGGTGCGGTGAGCTTTTCGGCCAGGTGCAGGGCGTTTTGCAGGCGCTGGTCGATGTCCACACCGCGCTGCATAGCGCGTTGGGCGGCTTCATCAGCTATATCGGTGACCATGCTCACCATTCCAGGTCCCTGCTCCATGGCCACAGCAAGCTTGTCTATGGCCTTTTCGAGGGTGTCCATACGTTCAAGTATGCGCGTCATGGCCTGCAGGGTGTGCGTATCAGCAAAACGGGCCTGCAATTCCTTGCCGGCTTCCGTTTCCTGCCAGTTGATGGCTCCGTTTTGTGGCATAATAGTAGGGTATATATGTGAGACAAAGTGAAGTGCCCAAATGTAATGATAATATTATAATATTACAATATGAGACTACTATAAATTTAATCTTTTTGAGGGGCAAAAGTTTTAGGCGTTTGATGTCTCCTTGCATTCATCAAAAATGCGGTAGGAGCAGCTGGCGCAAATGCTGTGGTCGAGACGTTGGTAAATTTGGTGAATGGCATCTGCCTTGGAGGAGAAGAAGTGCTCTTCACCAATTTCTTTCCAGTAGCTTCCTTTTTGGAGGAAGTCGCGGCCGGTTTTTTTGAGGCCGCTGAGGTAGAGGTCGCCGCCCAGGGCGCGCCAGCGCTTTGCCTCTTGCACCAGCAGCTCGGCACCGGCTATGTCGATGAAGTTGATGCCATTGGCCACGATGAGTACGTGTTTTTGGGAGCCTTCACTGGCTTCGCTCAATGTATTGGCCACGTGGCTCACTGCTCCAAAGAATAGGGAGCCGTCTATGCGCAGAATTTTGAGTTGCGGGCAGGTATCTACGGGCTTACGGGCAATATTGACGAAGGCTTTGGGCTGGCGCGCTGGGTCGGGTGCCACTTCCACAATTTTGGGTTTGGAGGTGCGCTGCAGGTAAAAGATGAGGGAAAAAATGACGCCCAGGTAGATGGCAAATTCCAGGTCGATGAGCAGGGTTGCCAGAAAGGTGACCAGCAGCACGGCCGTTTCGGATTTACTCACCTTCAATATCTGCCGTATGTGGTGAAAGTCGATGAGGTTGTAGGCCACCAGCATGATGATGCCGCCCATGGCGGGAATGGGCAGATAGGCTGCCCAGGAAGCCACCACCAGCAGAATGAGGAGCAACAACACGGCTGCGAAAATGGCAGACAGGGGCGTTTTGGCTCCTGCCTGGTAGTTTACCCCTGAGCGGGTGAAGGAAGCAGAGCCGGCAAAGCTGGAGAAAAAGCTGCCGATGAGGTTGGCCAGTCCCTGGCCAATAAATTCCTGGTTGCCATCTATGCGCTGATGGGTTTGGCTGGCAATGGAGCGGGCAATGGATACCGCCTCTATCAGCCCCAACAGGCCAAGGGCAAAGGCACTGGGTACCAGCATGCGAAGGGTGTCCCCGGAGAGGTCAGGCACAGAAAAAGGCGGCAGATGGGCCGGCAGTTCCCCCACCAGCTCGATGCCATGTGCCTGCCCGTCAATGAGGATGCTCACCACACTGCCTATCACCATGGCCAGAAGCATGTGGGGCCACCTGGGCAAAAAGCGTTTGATCAGAATAGCCGATAGCAGCGTAGCCAGGGCCACCAGCAGCACATACACATTGGTGGCCGGAGCTCCTGTGAAAATGGCTTTCCAGCTCTCAAAAAAGGAAAGCCCCCTGGGAATATCGATGCCCAGTACGTGTTTGACCTGGCTGGTGGCAATGAGCAGGGCCGCACCCGCAGTAAAGCCGATTACCACCGTGTGAGAGATGAAGTTGACCAGCGACCCCATCCTGGCCAGCCCCAGGGCCAGCTGAAAAACGCCTGTGAGAAAGGTAAGCGTAAACACCAGCCGGATAAAATCGGCACTGCCAGGATCGGCCAGCGGGCTGATAGAGGCAAAAATGACAATGGAAATGGCCGTAGCAGGGCCGGATATGGTATGCCAGGAAGAACCAAACAGAGCCGTAATAACCGGAAAAACCATGGCTGCATACATGCCGTATTCCGGGGGCATGCCCGCAATCATCGCAAAGGCTACGCCCTGTGGCAACACCATCACAGCTCCTGTGAGGCCCGCTATAAAATCGGCGTACAGGGTCTTCCGGTTAACTAAGGGCAGCCACAGTAGAAAAGGGAAGAATTTTTTTAACATGAAGATCGGATTCTTTTTGTTGGCTCATTCCTGCCAGCGCCTATTCCAAAAACAGTTTATTGTGCTGATGTTTAAGCAGGGCTAATATATCTCTTATAAAGGAATTGTCAATGTGGTAATACACTTCTTTGCCCGAGCGCAAGGCACGCAGCAAACCCACCCCTTCCAGCGACTTCAGGTGCTGGGAGGCATTCGACTGGCTAATGTTGGCCCATTTCGCTATCTCATTTACATTCACCTGCTCTGCCTCCGCCAATAATAGCATGATGGCCAGCCGCCTGGGATGCCCCATTACCCGAAACATCCGGGAAAGATTTTTCAACAATCCTTCGTCTATTTCTCCGGCTTTTAACATGAAACAATAATAGCAATAAATTCTAATATTATAAAGTCGTAATATTAGAATTTATTGCTACGCTTCTGTCATCACCTCAACCAGCGAATGCCCGGGGCACCTGCCTCTTTTTGAGGAATGCTTTATGATACTTTTTCAGTGGTATTGGCAACTTTGCAGGTTTTGATGCCTACCAGGGCATAGAGGGGACAAAATCCCACCAGGCTGGTGAGTACAAAAATTACCGAGATGGCGCCCAGCACAATGGCAGCAGTACCGCTAATGGTGCCGGTGAAGTATAATACGCCTACAATCAAAGCAATTACAACTCTGATCACGCGGTCTAAGGTTCCCATGTTCTTTTTCATGGCTATTTAAGTTTAAAGGTTGAACAATAAAACGATGGCTGTTACCAGGCCGATGCACATCAGGCACACCAGCAACAGTTTGGCAACTTTTATGAGCATCGCTCGTTTCATGTTCACAAATATCTAAGCCAGCCAGCTCATTGTCAGTGACTTCGGTCACATAGATGGGAAATTTTTGATTTTCCGGCTCATTCATCCAGCCAGTCTGAACAGCTAACGAAACAATTTACAACTAACCCAAAGAGTTAGTTTTCTTCCAGCAAACAAATCAGGTGGCGGCGCTGGGAAATTTTGCCTTCTGCTTCCAGCTTTTTCAGCACCCGGGAAATCACCTCCCGCACGCTGCCCAGGTCCTGGGCGATCTGCTGATGGGTGAGGGGCAGTTCCCGGCTTTGCAGCAGCCGGGCCTGCTCGTGCAGGTATTTCAGCAGGCGGTCTTCCATTTTCCAGAAAATGAGGTGGTTCACCCTTTCCACCAATTCGAGGTAGCGCTGGTTGTATAGCTTGTACATAAAGCGGTGAATAGAAGGGTAGCGGTTGAGCCATTGCTGCAGTTGGTTCACCGGCAGCAGTAGCAACTCCGTTTCCGTTTCAGTAAGGGCTTCCACCCTGCTTTGATGGTTTTCTATGGCTGCGGCAAAAGACATGATGCAGCTCTGCCCTTCCTCAATGTAGTACAGCAGCAGGTCGCGCTCTTCGGTGGTACTCAGCACCTTTACCCGCCCGCTCAGCACCAGGGGCAGCATGTTCACATGGCTGCCCTCCCTCAGCAGGTACGTCTGGGGCGGCAGGGTTTTAAACACCCCATGCTGTTCGATTTGCTGCAGCAATTCTTTTTCCAGATAGGGAATGTGGGTTTGCAGCTGTTCGATTGTCATTTTTGGGCAATGAGGATATACTGATAAGGCAGTAAGGTGTCATTGAGGGTAAAAGAAGCAAAGCCCGCCTGCTGCAGCTCGGTCTGAACCTCCTCAGGACTGAGGCGCATTTCCAGGGGCGGGCCGTGGGGCGTTTCTTCCTTTTTAAAATCGATCACCCACAGCCTGCCGCCGGGCTTCAGCCCCCTGTGCACCTGGGCAAAGTATTGGGGCCGGTTTTCTATGTGGTGGTAGGTATTCACAATGATGACCTCATCCACCTCGGCCGAGTCCAGCAAGGGGCTGTCATAAGGCACTTTGCGGGTTTCGATTTGCTCATCGCTCATGCCTTTTTCGGCTTTTTTTTCTTTGATATAATTGAGAAAACGCTCGTCCACATCTGCGGCAATGACCCTGGCCCCGGCCCGGGCCAGCGGGAAGCTAAAGTAGCCCGTGCCGCTGCCGATGTCCATGATGGTTTTGCCCTGCAACTCACCAAAGAGGGCGATGACCTCCTCCGGTTTTTGCCACTCCTTTCTCTCAGACGACTCAAAGTTGCTGACGAGCTCCTCAAAACTCGCCCGGTTCATGTGTTCGTTGGCATGGCCATGATGGTGGCCATGCTGCCCGCCCTGCTGGCAGGCAGGCAGCAGAAAGCCCAGCAGGGTACCGAGACAAAGAAATTCAATCTTCATTTTTTTTTAGGGTTGGAAGGTGGAGAAAAAAAGCGGGGAAACAGCCTGCCGGTTTTGAGGCGGTAGGCCTGGTATTGTTCAAATTTTTGACACAACAAGCGTTCTTCGTACTTCGCCTTTACATTAAACAATAGCCATAGGGCCACCGAAACCAGCAGGCGAAATGGGCGGGCCGTGTAAAAGCTGCCTCCCAGCGCAGCCAGGATAATGCCCGTGTAAATGGGG
Source organism: Bacteroidota bacterium (assembly GCA_003696835.1). Classification (GTDB taxonomy): domain Bacteria; phylum Bacteroidota; class Bacteroidia; order J057; family J057; genus J057. The sequence goes on along the minus strand of RFHT01000294.1, from coordinate 2,110 downwards.
TGCCGTATCCAGTGGTACAGGCCGTGCTGCACCAGCTGACTGCGGGTTTTGGGAGTGGGGAAAGGCGAAAGGTTGGCGCCCAGTTGTAGCAGGGCTATGCCCATTACCAGCAAGCCCAGCAGGGCTACTGCCAGGCCGGCATAGCGGCTCCAGGCCGGCAGTTGGGCCCATTCCGGCCCTATATCCGGCAGGTAGAGTAGAAACAGCAGGCCCTGAATGCCTACCAGTAGGTAATCTTTGCGGGTTTTGGGTAGCATGGGCTTAATTTAAAAAAAGGAGGGCAAAATATTCCCTCCTTTTTTGAACTTTTGCGGGAGAAGCCAGCTTGTAACCGGCTCAGTCCGAATTCATATCAGTTAGCGTCTTTGCTTTGCTGCGGTTCCAGGTAGTACAAGTGTTCTTCCGGGCGCAGGGGGCGCTTAAACCACAGGGGCCTGCGCAGGCCGTTGGGGCCGGGCGCGGGCCGGGTCATCTTCAGCCACTTTTGGTACACTTCAAATGACTTCTGGGTGTCCACAAAAATGTCGCCGTATTCGTCTTCGGGCCTGGCTTTTTCGATGCGCACCTTTTGGTGCCAGCAGTGCATGCCACTGATGGGGTCGGGGTGCACGGGGAAGGTAATATTTTGGTGCACGCCCCCGTCGCTCCAGAAAATGCGGGAAGAGTCGGCGTCCTTACTTTCAAAAGGCCTGACCCCTTCGAGGGTTTTCATCTTCCAGCCGCTGCCCTGCCGCTCAATGGCCACCGTATTGGTGGCCCAGCGGTTGCCCACCTTGTCTTGCGGCCTGCGCCAGCGGCCCAGGTGGTGCGAGCAGGCCACCACACCGGGCTTCATGCCCTCAGTCACCCACACCTTGTCCACGAAATAGCCAATTTCGGTGTTGACGCGTATCAGATCGCCGGTTTTGAGGCCAAAGCGCTCCGCATCGGAGGTGTGCATCCATACCGGGTTGCGGTTGGCAATTTCGGTCAGCCACTTGGCATTGCCCGAGCGGGAATGAATGAGCACCGGCAGGCGAAAGGTAGGCACCAGCGGAAAATCACCTTTTTCACGGTCCATTTCCTGCTCGTGTATGTGGCTTTTGATATATACCGGAATGCTGTATTCCGGCCAGCCCCAATCCACCATGGTTTGCGAATAAAATTCCTGCTTGCGCGAAGGTGTGGGCCAGCCCACGCGGGGCACCCCCTCCACCATCACCCCAATGGCCTTGCCGTTTTTGTAAATCACCTGGCTTTCAGGATCGGTTTTGGCCCCTTCCATCTCTGCTTCAGTGAGCTGGCGCAGGTGTTTGTTGTAGGAGGTCTTTTCCACCTCAAAAGCGCCGTACTTGCGCATGTAGTCCAGGGGCGTGAGGCCTTCGGCCTTCGCGGCTTCGGGCAGGCCCGGGGTATGCTCAAAAATGTACTGGTAGTATTCGTCCACCGTAATTTTTTCATTCTCCCGGTAAGGCGAAAGGAAGTGCTTGCGTATGCCCAGGCTGCCATCGGGGTCGATGCGCCAGGAGAGCTCAATCCAGAATTCATCCTCCTCCCACACTTCTCCCGGATTGACTTCATAAGTAAAGGTAAAGGGGCGTCCTTCCCTGCGGGCAGCTTCGCGCAGCACGGGCTGGCGAAAGCCGATCCACATACCCGAATGGGTAGCATAGCTGTTGAGGTCGTGGCGCTCGCCCGAGTGCCCCATGGGCAGCACATAGTCGGCAAAGTAGGCCGTTTCATTCCAGGTGGGGGTGAGGGCAATGTGCATACCAAATTTTTCCTCATCCATCAAAGTCTCCATCCAGGAGAAGCCATCGGGGTAGGTCCATACGGGATTGAACACACGGGTGAAATACACATCCATTTTACCCCGGCCTTCCTTGAGGAAGTGAGGCAGCAGAAAACTCATTTCGAAGAAAGCCAGGGGGTATTCTTTGGGGAAATGCAGTTCATTCCAGAATTTCTGGGCCGGCGGCACATCAAAGAAGGTGGGCTTGAACTTGTTCCAGCTGTTGGGCGAAGTGCCGCCTACAGTGCCCACACTGCCCGTGAGCACATTGAGGAAGTGCAGGCAGCGCGATACCGCCCAGCCGCCCAGGTTGCCGCTGGCGGCGCTGCGCCAGTTGTG
>RFHT01000293.1 GCA_003696835.1 Bacteroidota bacterium | reverse complement strand
TTAGCCATGTTCGCAAAACCGCTTTCCTCTGGCAAACTCACTTTTTGTCTGAAACGAGCGATGTTTATAGCCGAAATATGGAACTCACATGAGCTAAGGTGCAAAGAGCCTTCCTTTGCGTCTTTGTACCTTGGCAAGCAACCCAGACTTTGCGTCTCTGCGCCTTTGCGAGCAATAAAAAACCGTCGCGGCTTGGCGAGCAATTAATCCTTAGCCATGTTCGCAAAACCGCTTTCCTCTGGCAAACTCGCTCTTCAATAGCTGGTTTTTGTCTGCAAGCAAACATTGCTGGCAAAAACGACCGCCATAACCAGCCTATTAACATGCTGTTTCTTTGCCAAAATGAGAGCAGGCTTCCCATTATGGAAAATACCCCTGCCATACCTATCACCTCAACAGTTTGACAATCAACACATTAAACAATCATTTCACCACGGAATAACTTTTGCAATTCCCCACTTACACATTCGTAAAATCGAATTATCATTCACAAAAAAAAATTTAAATCTTCCTACTGCCTGTAACCAATACCGTTCTTTTCGTTATGAATTCAAACTTCCCCGCATTGCCATATTGGTTTTCTTGCCTGGTCCGATCCGGACACCATACACCTATTTTTAATCTAAATTAACCATGTGGAACAGAAAGAACCCCAAGGCCACGCCCTTTCAAAAGGGCTATGTGCGCCGCAACAGTGAGCCCTCCGCTACAGACGCGCCCAAAAGCCACCCGCTTTTTCCCCTGGCGGTAGTGATCATGGGCATTGTGAGCTGCTACACCACTGCGCTGGGACTGGAGCCCATGCTCAACAACCTCCTGCTCTCTTACGCCATGGCCTTTGCCCTGAGCATTTTCATGGTGGCCATCGCTCTGCAATTTCCCCGCTCGTACCAAAATGGTACCCAAAACCGCCTCATTCTGGGCTACTCCATGGTGGCTATTTTTAGTGTGCTGCTAAACTTCAATGCCATCTACGGCATTTTCTCGGCCGAAAAACTGCTCTACAACGAGCTCAAGGACAACCGCCAGCGCCTCATGGCCCTGCAGGTACAGGCCGAAGAATCGCTGGACCGCTACTTTGGCGCCCAACAGACCGAAGCCGAGCTCCAAAAAGCCCAGGCCCTGCTGGAAGAAGAAAAAACCAACCCCCGCGACTTTGGCTATGGCACCAAAGCCCGCCGCATCAACAAAGAAGCTGTCATTCCGCTGGAGGCCAAGCTCTCGGCCATCAAGGCCAAGTACGACCCCCTGCTAAAGGAAATTGGTGAAACCACCAGCCAGGCAGTGGCCACCATTGATGCCGCCCTGGAGCAGGGCGAGGTGGCCGCCTACCGCAAGGCCGTGGATGTGAGCATCGATGCCTACACCACCGTAGCAGCCAAAACCGCCAACATGATTGCCGACGGCAGTTTTACCTATCAGCCCCTGGAGTTTCAGCACCGCGACGTAGGCCACCTCAACCACTCCCTGTGGAGCCTGCTGCACCCCGGCAGCATGGATGGCAAACAGCTCTCTGCCCTGCTGGTATCCCTGCTGCTGGCCATCCTCATCGATTTCATCGTGCTCTTTGTGCTGGTACTGCTGCACAAACCTTCCAAAAAGGAACGTTTAGAGGAGGAAGCTCAACAGAACGAGCCCCAACGGGCTTCATTCAAACAAAAAACCTCCCCGGCCTCACTGGTAGCAGCACCCGAACGAAACATTTACGCCAAACGCGCCAACAGAAAGCAAGGCACCCAAACGGCTACAGCCGAAACCACCGAAGAGGCTGCCACCCGGGATGCTACGGCCGAAAACATGCGCTTTGGCTCCCCTCACGTACAGCAAGTAAAATTGAATGGCAAACATTTTTAAAGAAACAAAGACATGAGATTTATCAGAGTCATGAAAGGAAACCTGCCCGAAGACCAGGAAAAAAGACGCGAAGAGCTGCTGCGCGAAATATTTGGCGAAGAGGAATTTGAACAAATGGAAACCGAACGCACACAGCAGCAGCAGCGCCTGCAACAACAGCTGCACCCAGCCATTGTTGAACCCGCCCACGAGCTGGCAGAAGCTGCAGATACAGATGATGACGAAGGTGGCATATTTGTACCCCCGCCCGTGGACATGGACGAGCAGCAGGCACAAACACATGCAGCCGTACGCCCCAAAACGCCCGAAGAAATTTTGGCCAAAAATACCCACTACATCTTTATCTTTGGCTACACCGGCTCGGGCAAGTCCACTGTGCTGACGGCCATCAACATGTACATGCGGCAGCATTACCGCGTCATTCTCAACCAAACCGAAAACCAAACGGGCATACGCCTCATACACGAAATGATGCGCGACATTGAGTCGGGCCGCTTTCCGCAGCCCACCTCGGTGGGCAGCATCACCGAGTACGACACCGCCTTTACCATGAACGACCAGGACGTCAACCTCACCTTTCTCGAAATGGCGGGGGAGGACCTCAAAAAAATTGACGTAGACGAAGGCGACGAGGGCTTGTCGGAAGAGCTGCTGGCTTACCTTCGCTGCCCCGGCATTTCCATTTCTTTCCTCATGGTAGCCGATTACGAACGGGTGGTGAACCGCAAGGAAGACAAGCTCATCCTGCAGTTTTTGAGCTATCTCTACAACGAAGGCATCGACATGTCGAGGGTGGGCGTGGTGCTGAGCAAATTTGACCAGGGCCGTACCGACCTGGATGTGGAGCAGATCATCAAGACCTACCTGCCCCAGGTGGACAAATGGCTGAGCTCTGACGACATTGCCCATCCACGGGTATTTCCCTTCAGCATTGGCCGCATCAACAGCTATGCCAACCAAAAAGACGATATAGCCGAAATTGACCTGGAGGATTGCAGCGAAATTGTGCCCTGGCTGCATCAGGTGCTCTCCCTGCCCGGCGGGCAGCAGACAGGGGCCGAAGCCGGCGGCGGCTCGGTAAAAAAGCGCTTGCGCAACCTCCTGGGGTTTTAGGTGTAAGCTTTAGGTGTAAGCGGCTCAGGCCGCTGGTTATGGGGAAGCAGGGATGGCCTCCGGGCCATCCCGCCCTTTGGCAGCACCTGCCGGCACTTCCCTTTATGTACCTCATTTCAAATGTTATGACTCACATGAGCAATCAATACGAACATTGGGGCTGGGCCTGCTTTGGCAAACGCGACGGTTTTGAAGTACTGGCCACGGAAGGGGCCCTCAGACAGTTTGCAGCGCCCGGCCAGCAGGAAGTGCTCACCCAGGCCATACAACTGCGCCTGGAAGAGGTGCGCATATTCCCCCAAACCGAAATACTGGCCTTTAGCCGCCTGCAGCATCAGGGAGCATACTGGCAGTTCTTTATGCTGTACCGCTACAGCCTGGATGCCTACAAACGCGACGGCTACTACGCCGCAGCCCTGGGGCTGCGGCAAGCCACCGCAGCGCCCAATGCCCTGCTGTTGTTTTTGTGGCAGCTTTGCAGCCAAAGCCGGGAGCGCATGCTGGGCAGGCCCCCCATAACAAACCTGCCTACTTTTCGGCCAAAACCACAGGCCCTGCATACCTCCGTCTCCCCCGGCACCCGCCAGGGTTTCATCCCCTTTGCTACCAACAGCCCAAGCGAGCAGCTCGCCTTTGTGGAGGCCTGCCTGGCGGGCAAACTGCCCACCTTTGGGCGCCTGCTGGGAGCCCATAGCCCCCAGGTAACCGCCAGCGTGGATACCTACTCCTTAAAATGCTTCCCCCACAACCCCTTTTACCAGGCCCCTCCCCCACCTCATACCATAGCTCCGCCTTACACCAGCCCACAGCCCCCTGAAGAGCAGAAGCGCCCCCGCATGCTGAAAAAATCGGTGGTGGATGCCTACGAGCAGGGCAGCAGTGGGCAGTGGAAAAAAAATGAAAAACCAAACAAACTGCCCCGCAAAAGCTGGTGGGACAGCCTGTTTGGTCGTTCGTCCTGAATGGGCAGCGGCCTACTTGGACGTAGCCCGGGTGGCTTTGACGGGGAAGGTGTTGTAGTCCAATCCCACCGTGCCTTCGAAGGTTTCTCCCATGAAGGTGCCGGTGAGCTCCAGCTCATAGCCGTCGTAATAAAAGGTACAGGAGAGCTTGTTGTCTTCCAGTTTGATGTTGTTCAGCTCCAGGCTACCAGCATCGCTCTGCAGAGAGCCCACGTACTTGTCGCCCTCTTTGGCCAAT
>RFHT01000036.1 GCA_003696835.1 Bacteroidota bacterium | reverse complement strand
TCTATCCAGTCGGCATCGCGGGAAATAAGGTTGCTATATACTGCCAGGGTGTCATCTATAGATGGAAAGCGCTCCCGATCCGGATTGAGCCCGTATTTTTTTCGTATGTCCTTGTCCTGCAATTCAAAAAAAGACTCATACCCGATGCGGGGAAAATAATAATGGCTGAAAAAGGTGCCGTTTTCAACGATTTCCACATTGAAATTTGAATGCGGAAAGCCTTCCCGGGCATAAACTGCCTCGAAGTACAGGCTGAGGGTGTCTCCGGGCATCAGGGCACTGTCCAGCTGGTAAATGTAGTAGGCCGCAAGGCTGTCCTTGTGCACGAGCTGGTTGGCTTTGCTGAAGCGAATACTGGGATATTGCACCCACTCATTCATGTTGAGGTGAATGGAGTCTATGGCAAAACGGCTTTTGTTTTTCAATTTATACCAACCCTTAGCACGGAAATCCTGCTGTTGGGGGTAGAGGTCAATCTCCATGCGAATGCCGGTGATTTTGGGTTGGGGGACATGTTCGTAGCGCTTGTAATTTTTTTCAAACTCAGCCATCAAGCGCTGCCTGGTTTTGGAGGTGCGGTAGGTATTCAGCACATTGGTATTATAATAAATATAGGCTCCCATGCCCGCAAAGGTGAGCAGCGCCAGGGCCATGGTAGCCATTTCAGGCATACTGACATTCTGCCGTGCCTGTCTCCAGCGGGTTTTCAGGTCAATTTCAGGCCCGCGCTTCCACAGTATGTAGGCCAGGGTGGCCATTACGACTCCCAGAGCTCCCCAGTAAATTTTGAAACATATAAAAGGCCATACAAAATGCCCAAAGCCATTCATATCCGAGTAGGGGAGGGGAGTGCTGGAAAGAAAGGTGAGCAGGCGGTGCTCTATGCCCAGCAGGTCGAAGAAGATATTGATGAATAAATAGATGCCGGCCGTGAGAAAAAAACCGAAATATTTATTGGATACCAGCACCTGAATAAAAAAGGCGAAACAGGCAAAAATGAGGTAATTCCATATTTCAAAGCCAAAAAGCGACTGCAGGTACAGCCCCAACTCAATGTGGAAAAACCCCTGTACCAGCTGGGCCACTATGCCACACAGCATGATGGTGGCCATGAGCAGGTACAACACGCCAAACATGGCCAACAGCTTGGAGGTCAGGCTCAGCCAGTTGGGTACCGGCAGGGCATCCATGATGGGGCTGACCCTGAGGCTTCGCTCCCGCCACACCATTTCTCCTGCATAAAAAACAATGATGATGAGGATAAAAAGGGTAAAGTTTCCTTTGGCCGTGTCAATCATGCGGTAGGTAAGGGGCAGGGTAGGGGTGCCAAACATCAGTCCCTCGAAGGCTGCCACAATGGCAAAGAGCAACATGGCCACCACCACCAGGATAATAAATACCGGGCTGGCCACCACCTTTCGAAATTCCCTTTTTAGCAGTATCCACAACTGCCGCAGGTGATCAGACCGGCTGAAACTTTGGTGTACGGAGGGCAGTTGTACCTTTTTCAGCACCACGGTATCGGCTATGCGCTTAAAGGTGACCCCCTTTTTGGGCCGGAATATGCGGGCCTGGGTACCCACGTAGGAAAACTGAAACTTGATGTAGGTCAGTAGCAGGCTCAGCAGCCCCACGCTCACCCATATCAGTTGGTTGGCTACAATAATGGGAGAGAAAGGCAGGAGCAGACTGTTTTTTTGCTCTACGGTCCAGTATTCGGTTTCATGCATAAAAGCCATGCCGCCGGTGGGGTCCAGCAAGCTGCCCAGCACCTTGTTTTCCAGTACATTGGCCACACTGCCGGCAATGCTGAGTAGCACCAGCACCAAAATGGCATTGAGATAGATCAGCAGGGAATTGCGACTCAGAGCAACTGTAGAAAAAAAGATCGAACCCGTAAAAAGGGCGAATGGGAAAATGTGTACCAGGTAGGGATTGAGGTAAGCCATGAGGTTAAAGGGGCCGTATTTTTCCTTATTCACAAAAGGCATAAACTCCATGAGCATCATCCCCAGGCCTATGCTCAGCAGCACCACCAGGGTAATGGTCAATGAGCCTGCAAACCGGCCTCCGAGGTAGTCCCACTTGGAGATGGGTTTGGTAAAAAACAGGTGATGGGCCTCCCGCTGGTAATCCCGTATGATGGGCACGCCCATAAAGGCGGCAATGATGAAAATGGCGATCTGCGAAACACCTATGAGGATAAAGTGGATGTTGTAGGGAGAATTGGCCAGATTTTGGCCGCCCTGCCGCAACATCCCAGAGGCTTCCGGGCCAAAGGCGCCTCCCAGTATGCCCCCGTACAGCATGCCCACCAAAAACAGAATGACAAAATATATATAAGTGGCAGGCCGTTTGAGTCGGTATTTGAGTTCGAACAAATAGATGTGTTTGAACATGGATGGTCGGTTGAGAGGTGGTAAAGGACTAAGCCGCGAGGTCTTTTTCTTTGATGTGGGTGAAATAAACGTCCTCCAGCTCAGGAGCCACAGCCTGAAACGCTTCCGAAGGCCGGGACTCACTGTAGGCTTTCACAATTACTTTGCCTGCATACAGGCGGGAAGATATGAGGTTGTAGGCTTGCTGGTACTGTGCCACTTCCGACTTTTCGATCATGGCCTGCCATACTTTACCATTGGCTGCCTGTATGAGCTCCAGGGGGTTGCCCGTCAGCAGTACTTCCCCTTCGTGTATAATAGCCATGTGGGCACAAATATCACTCACATCCTCCACAATATGAGTGGAAAGGATGACGATGATGTTTTCGCCTATTTCGCTCAGCAGATTGTGAAAGCGCTGCCTTTCGGAGGGGTCCAGCCCGGCAGTGGGTTCATCTACAATAATGAGCTTGGGATTGCCCAGCAAGGCCTGCGCAATGCCAAAACGTTGCTTCATACCACCGGAAAAGGTCCCCAGCTTTTTGGCACGCACATGGTATAGATTGGTTTGCTCAAGCAGGGCTTTTACTGCAGCCTTGCGCTCCCCGGCACGGTGAATGCCCTTGAGGGTAGCAAAGTGATCGAGCATTTCCTCAGCCGTCATATCGGGATACAGGCCAAAAGTTTGTGGCAGGTAGCCCAACAACTGGCGCACCTGCTTTTTTTCCTTTAGTACATCCAGTCCGTTGAGGTTTATACTTCCTTCATCAGCTTCCTGCAGGGTGGCAATGATACGCATAAGGGTGGACTTACCGGCCCCGTTGGGGCCCAGTAGCCCAAACATACCCGTAGGAATTTCCAGAGTAACAGATTTGAGGGCTTGTGTGCCATTGGAATAGGTCTTGGAGAGCCCGTTGATGCTTAGCTTCATGTGTAAGTACATTATTAAACAACTACAAGATATGCACGGAAAGGGCTAGCATGCAAATGTACATCCTGCCTGCCCAATTGCTTTTCTGCATACTACCGCATATTGTTGCCATACAGGCAGCTTTTATCTATTAGTCTCCAATATGGCAAAAATGTTACATCTACGCATAAGGGGAAGCCCGATTTGAGGGCACTTACTGCAGGTAACCGCTTTTCCGGTATATTTTTATGTACTTTCCTGGATTCAATAAGTGCTTGATTGCCACCTTTTTATTAGCCATTTTGTTGTAATAGGCCTCCGCAATTCTATACCCGATAAAATACCCCAGGTCAGCCGGCACCTCTGTTGCCCTCCCTCCGTTGTACAGCCAGTTGGAATAATCATTGGGGGTTGTTTGCAGGTCCGTTTGAAACTGCCTGATCAACTCGGCCTCATGGGCAAGGCCGTACTGGTGTATAGGAGCATTGATGTTCAGGCCTAAGAGCAGCACACACAAGAAGTCGGCTGCCCCTTCTTTGATGCACTGCCGTAGCAGGCGCTGCTTGCCCAGACTCCCAAGCTTGTGGCGGGCCTGCTGAATGTGTATGCACTCATGGGCGACCATGGCCACGATGCCCCCGGTATGACCCACGATGGATTTCAGCCAGGGGGTAAGTTCTGAGGGATCTACGGTGGAGTCTGAGGCTGCGATTTCAGCCCCAATTAATATGAGGGAAGAGGTGGTGGTGCCCCCTGTGCGCAAACACCCTATGGCAAAGCAAAGGTCGGGCTGCCGGAAGCCGGGCAAGCTTTGCCGAAAGGTCCGGAAAACGCTGTCTATCCTTGGTTTTTGATGGGAAATGCCTTCGGTAAGGGGGCGTACCGAATGCCAGAATTTCGGGTATGCGCTGATTTTTGCCACGTATTCTTCAGCCGTAAAACCTCTCATGCGCAAAAATTTCCGGAAACACCTGCTGGCCCTGTCTGTATAGGTTTGCTGAATAATTTGCACACTGTCAGCAGTGCTTTCGGCATACCGAAGCTGGTCAAAAGCCTCCCAAAAATTGGCAATATCGCGGGTTTCAAATGCATAGGCCTGCTGGGAACGGGCCTTTGGAAGAAAAACGGCTGAGAGCAGGAGCAGGGTGGTAAGTACGGGCTTCATCATCTAAAATGAATCAAACCTGTAAATGCGGGCTTTTCCGTTTATGACAATGCCGTGTACGCGCTCTTTCCGGGGCAGGCGGGGGTCGTCGTAGAGCAGCGGATAGCCCAGAAATTCGTTATTGGTGCGATAATCTCCGTAGGGATAGCGGGTATAATCCCGGTTATAGCCGGTGTTTTCCGACAAAACCTGGGGCTGATAGTACATCAGCTGCCAGGTTTTCCAGCTGGCCTCCACTACATGAAACTGACGGGCCTGCTGGTGAATGAGTTCTCCAAATACGCACTGGGCCTTCATTTGTGACCAGTAACTTTCAGTGAGGCGGTCATATACCACCACATTATTGTTGTACAGCAGGCCCGAAACTCCAAAGGTAGTGTTTGAACCTTTCAGGCTGCGCTCCCAGGCAGTGGCCGTCCCGGTAAGGGGACAGTAAATGAGCGAAAAAGGCACTTCTCCCAGGGTATCGTTTGCCACTTCGTGCCAGTTGAGAATAGCATGGGGGTACAGCCGGAGCTGGCCGTTGAGCATCACCCCGGCCACAAGTTCCTCTTCCCCCACATAAAATGGCCGGTCTATGTAATTTCTTTCCTGAAAGTTTTCAAAAGCAGGCAGCTCCAGGGAAGCGATCACATCCCTGCCGGTAGCAGCAAATACCCAGTCGCGGGGAATGGCCCAGTCATGTGTGGGGCTTTCCTGGGGCAGGTCGGCAGCAGGGGCAGGCCCTTCATAAATTTCAAAACCGGGATACATGGCCCCCCAGGCAAAGGCAAAACCCATGTAGCCCAGGGTGGACTTGAGCCGGCTCCCCTTCAGTGGGCCCTGCACGGCCAGGCCAAATATATCCCAGCGGTTGCCCAGGCTGTCGGCCAGTATTACGGGCAAAGCGCGCTGCACGGCCCGAAATTGCCCTTTTGAGCCATCGGGGTATTCATTAAAAAAAGAAACAATGAAGTTGGCCGAAGCACTACCCACAACCAGCAGCTTCTCTTGCTGAAACTGGTCAGTGATGAGTACCACGCCTTTATTCGAACCCGCAGG
>RFHT01000292.1 GCA_003696835.1 Bacteroidota bacterium | reverse complement strand
TCCTGATCCACCCTGGCTATTTCCAGCTGGCGAATTTCCTGTTGTTTCTGATCGCGCAGGCGTTCATTTTCCTGGAGGTAGCGGGTGAGTTCTGCCGACTGCTGGCGCAGCAGGGCTTCAGATTGCCGGATGGCTTCAATTTGTTTGCGGCGAAAGCGGGAAAATTGCGCAAAGTACTGGCTGCGGTAATAGGCCTCCACCAGGTTGTGGGAGCTGAGCAGGGCCAACCAGAAATTGAGGTTGTCCTGATTCTGGTAGGCTGCCTGGGCGGCCCGGCTGTATTGCCTCACCATGCGCTGGCGGTCTTGCTGCAGTTGGCAAATAGACTCGTTGAGCGTTTCAATTTGCCGGGCAGCTTCTGCAATGCGCTGGTTATAATGCTTGAGTAATTGTTCCCGCAGCCGGATCTGCCGGTTGAGCAGGCCCAGCTCTATGAGGCTTTTTTCTCTCTGGTTATGGGTTTCGGCCAGCAGCTGGTCAGTGAGTGAAATGCGTTCGCGCAGCGCGTCTATGGATTTTTCCGGTACCTGGGCAACTGCCCGGCCAAATCCAATGAGAAAAACCAGTAAGAGGACAGGCAGGATCTTAATTATATTCCACGCGTTCATAGCTCCTGGGGACATTAAACTTGATGGAAAACCTCTCCGGGTTAATTTCCACCCTACGGTGCTGAAACTCCAGCTCAAGGGTGTCAGGGGCCAGTACCTGTATGTGCGTTTTGAGGGGCATACGGGTTCTGCCATGAGCTTCAAAATCCCCATACGTTACCACTGAATGCAAGCCCTTAATGGGGTTAAAGGCCTCCATGGACGTAAGTTTATGGAGGCGGGAGTCAATCAGGTATTTAAACAGTGTCCCGGATTTTTCACCCGTGACAATCAGCGGATTGGTCTGCTTTTTTTCAACTTTTAGTTCATCGACGGGCGGGACCAGGTGCAGGTTGCCCAGCAGCAGGTCCTGAATCATGCCAAAATCACCCTGCAAGCCCGTGAATTTTTCGGCCAGCTGGAAATTGGAGACATGATAGAGGTTGTTGGTGCGGTCGATCACAAAGATGGAGTCGCGGGTAATCAGGGCCCGAATACCCTCAATGCCCAGTTTGGAAATGCGGATCCATATCAGGCTGTCTTTGATCATGTTGAGGCGGTAACTCAGGCCCATGCTGAGGTTTTGGGAGGGAAATGCCACATTGGCTTTGCCGCTAATGGCCAGGGTTTGAAACTGTACCCGCTCCGTTTCGGTCTTTTCCAGGGTATGTTTCCAGCTAACTACTTTTTCTTTTTTGCCTATCAGCCCTCTGCCCGATTTACAGCCCAACAGGCCCAGCAGACAAAGGCCCAGTATGATGTATGAGAAATGAAGGTGCTTGTTCATATTTTGTCGTTCGTAAAGTTTATATAACGCATAAAAGACCTGTCTGCATACAGCAAAGATGCACAATCTGTGCCAGGGGTTATACGAGCAGGTTAAAGAGGTTGGGATTTTCGTTGATTTCCTGATATTGGATATGCAATTTTTTCATCCGCTGAATGAGGTGCTTGTAGTCGTCTTTGTTTTCCAGCTCTATTCCCACCAGGGCAGGGCCTGTCTCGCGGTTGTTTCGCTTGGTGTATTCAAAGCGGGTGATGTCGTCTTTAGGGCCCAGCACTTCTACGAGAAACTCTTTCAGCGCCCCTGCCCGCTGCGGAAATCGGATGAGAAAGTAGTGTTTCAGCCCTTCGTACAGCAACGACCTTTCCTTGATTTCTTCCATTCGCATGATGTCGTTGTTGCCTCCACTGAGGATGCACACCACCGTTTTCCCTTTGATGCGTGGGCGCAAAAAGTCCAGGGCCGCTATGGAGAGGGCACCTGCCGGCTCAGCCACAATGGCTTCCTGGTTGTAGAGCTGCAGGATGGTAGAACACACCTTCCCTTCAGGCACCAGCACTACGTCCTCCAGCATTTCTTTGCATATTTCAAAGGTGAGTTTGCCTACCCGCCTTACCGAGGCACCGTCCACGAATTTGTTGATGTGTGGAAGGTTGACAATTTCTCCTTTTTCCAGCGACTTTTTCATGGAAGGAGCACCTGTGGGCTCCACGCCTATGAGGTGGGTACCGGGGCTCAGTTGGCTGAGGTAGCTGCCCACACCTGCGGCAAGCCCCCCTCCCCCTACGGGCACGATGACGTAATCGATATGCAGGGGCGCATCCTGCAAAATTTCTTGTCCCACAGTTCCCTGGCCGATGATGATGTCCTTGTCGTCGAAAGGATGAATAAAAGGTTTGCCGCTTTTGCGGTGCGCCTCCATAGCTGCCTGATAGGCGTCGTCGTAGGTGTCGCCTGTGAGCACGATCTGCACCTTGTCGCCACCAAACATCCTGACTTGTCCGATTTTCTGGCGGGGAGTGGTACTTGGCATATAAATTTCGCCCAGAATGCCCAGTTTCAGGCAGGAGTAGGCCACGCCCTGGGCATGGTTGCCCGCACTGGCACACACCACTCCCTGGGCTTTTTGTTTGGCCGAGAGCAGGCACATTTTGTTGTAGGCCCCTCTGAGCTTATAGGAACGCACCAGTTGGAGGTCTTCCCGCTTGAGAAATACCTGGCACTTATATTCCCGCGACAAATTGGGGTTTTGCATCAGAGGAGTGTGCTGTACAATTCCTTTTAGCCGTTGGCTGGCAGCTACGATATCAGCGGCAGCAATCATTATAGTCGTATTAGCAGGTACACATCCGGCACCCTTCATAGCCCGTTGTATCCGGGTACCAGCTACAAAGCTACAACAAAGAATTTTTCCCCCAAAGCAACCCTTTTTGCCTGAAAGAGGTTGTTTAGTTTAGCTCAGCTTATTTCTCTGCTCACTAACTACATGTATATATTGATGTTTAAGCCACTTCACTTGTTGAAGTGGCTTTTTTGTTTGCTGCCAGCAGGGGGGAGATTGAGGCCTTTTAAATTCCCGAAGCCTCTACAAATTTGATGAAATTTTCCTTGTAGGTATTACTGATGGGGATTTCCCTTTCCTGAATCAGTACGCGGTTGTTTTGGACCAGGGAAATGTGATTGAGGTTAATGATGAAGGATTTGTGTACCCGCATGAAAGAGGCTGAAGGCAGTTTTTCCAGTATTTTGGTCATGCTCATGAGGGTGAGAATTTTTTTGTAGGGCGTGTGTACGGCTATGTAATCTCTCATGCCCTCTATGTAGAGTATGTCATCATAATTGACTTTGAAGTAGCGGGTATCCGACTTGATAAAGAGGTAGGTGGGTGGTTTTTCCTGCATCTCTACCTGTAGCAGCTTTTGAGCTTTTTGTACAGCTTTTAAAAACCTGTCGAACAAAATGGGCTTGAGCAGGTAGTCCACTGCATTGAGGTTGTAGCTCTCGATGGCGTATTCTGAATAGGCCGTGGTAAAAATGACAGACAGATCCTCAGGCAAGTGTTGTTTGAGCTGCAGGCCGCTGAGGTCGGGCATTTGCACATCCAGAAATATGAGGTTTACCGGTTCTTGTTGTATAAACTCCAGAGCCTCCAGGGGGTTTTGAAAACACCCCAGCAAGTCGAGTGAAGGAATTTTGGAAGCAAATTTCTGAATGACTTCCAGGGCCAGGGGTTCGTCATCTATGGCAATACATCGGATCCTGCTCATAAGGGTAACCTTAGTTTGACTTTATATACCTCTTTTCCTTCATTTATGTTCAATTTGAAGGCATGGCCATAGACCAGTTTCAGTCGTTTTTTTACATTTCTGAGGCCCAAGCCCCCTGCCCTGGTACCCGTTTGCATGCCCGAAGGTGGTGGGATCGTATTCTGCACCCAGAAAATCAGCTTTTGATCGGTGATTTGCAAATGTATCACAATTTCTCCTTCATGTACAGTGCTCACCCCAAATTTAAATGCATTTTCAATAAATGGAATAAAAATGAGGGGAACGACCTGCTTGCCCCTGGGGTCGCCCGAGACCGACCATTTTATGCGGGTTTTGCTGTTGGTGCGCAGCCGCTGCAGGTCAATATAGTGCTCGATGTACTGTATTTCCTTTTCCAGAGCCACCTTCTCATCATTGGACTCATACAGCATATAGCGCATCATTTGGGAAAG
>RFHT01000035.1 GCA_003696835.1 Bacteroidota bacterium | reverse complement strand
TGGCTGTCGGTAAAGCTGATCTGGGCTGAAAGCGGGTGAAAATAAGCGTTAAAAAGAATGAGACTAAAGAGCAGTAAATGCGCACAATGGCACAGAAATCCTGACATATTGCGTTCTCGCTAAGTATGGTTATTGATAGTAACTGCCTGATAAACAAGAATATCCTGCCTGCCGGGTATGGAGCTATATCCCACATCGGCAGGCAGGGGTACCTTAGGGTTTTGGGGTGTGAAAAAGCGTGAAAAATAGGTCTGAATCCCACTTTTTCTTACACACTTTGTAAATTTATGAATTTGGTAAAGCTAAAAAGGCCATCTGTACGCGAATGGTACATATTGGCGTGTGGGTGGGAGTGGCCCGGAACCTTCAAAAAAAAGGTTTAGGGGCTTTATCGTAAAGAGGCATGAAATGCGAAGGCCTGAATTGTGTTGTTTTTGTGTTCCGAAAGTCAGAAAATTATACTCAGAAAATCAGAATGATTTTCCCGATTTGGGAATTCAGTTTTTTGGATAAAAACTGTATGTGTCTGATAATCAGCGAAAAAAATATGCAGGTGACCAATTGGAATAATTTTGTCTTAAGTACTGAAAACACTTTAACCAAAAATTTATGAGAACATCCCTGGCTATTACCTCACGCAAAAACTGGGCACTTTTGGGCCGTCAAGTATTGTTTTTGTTTGGCTTTGTGCTGTGCATTAGCTTGTTAGGTGCATTTGGCCAGCCCGGCAGGGGCGCAGATGGGGCTTCGGGCACTCCATTGGAAAGGCTGGTCCGCCAGGTGCAGCTTCAGGGAGGACTGCAACTGGCTCTGCTGGATGAAAGCGGAGAGCAGCGGCCTGCAGGCAGCAAGCTGCAGTTGAATGCCGACGGCAGCTTTCACATTATGGAAGGCGAGCATAGCATGGAGGGAATCTGGATGCTCAATGCCCAAAAAGATGCCCTGGTGTTGCGCGGCATACGCGCCAATGGGGAACTGCTGCAGCACCCGCATGCCACCTGGACCTATCAGGTGCAAAGTTACAGCCCTGCCAAACTGGTGTTGATGGGCAAGCAAAGGGGCCGATGGATTACCCGTACCTATACCATATTGTCTGGCGAAAAGTCAATTGTACACCTGCGATAAGGCCCAAAAAGAAATCGAAGGAGCTACCTCTGTTTAACATGGGGTAATGTTGTGTGAGGATGGGTTTGAGATAGCTTCCTCCGATCAATAGTCCCAACGAACGAGTTGCCAGGTGTATTCATGATTGGCTTCAAAGGTAGGCACGCCATCCATTCCTTCATATACCCGGAAACCATGATGTTCATTGCCTGAAAAACCGGAGAATATGTGGGGGATGCAGGGCACAGGGCACAGGATACAGGTGACAGGTCGGAGCGCAGCGGAGACTCCTTTAAGGAGATACAGGTGACAGGATATCCTGCATCTTGCATCCTGCTGCATCTTGAATCTTTGCCCCTGCTGGCTTCGTGCCCTTCTTCGTGCCCTCAGTGAACTTAGTGGCTAATCACCACCCTGCACCTTGCATCTTGCATACTGAATCCCGTATCTTGCATCTCCACATCAAGCCTACTGCTATGACAGACAAACAGCAAGTGATTATTATAGGGGCCGGCATAGCCGGCCTTGCCGCTGCGCGGGTGCTGCAGCGGGCAGGCATCAGCTGTACCGTGCTGGAAGCGCGCGACCGGGGAGGGGGGAGGCTGGTCAATGAGCCCATTGCCGGCGACCAGATCGTAGAGCTGGGAGGGCAATGGATAGGCCCCGGCCAGGACGAAATGTACAAGCTGGTGGATGAGCTGGGCCTGCAAACCTTTCCCACCTATAACGAGGGCCACCACCTGCTGGAGTTCAGAGGGAAGCGGTCGCGCCTGGCCCCGCACAAAGGCGCCATTCCACGGCTGAGCCCCTTTGCCCTGCTGGACATCCTGCAGGCCAGGAACCGCTTTGAAAAAATGGCTGCCCGGGTGCCCCTGCACGCCCCCTGGGAGGCGCATAAGGCCCGCCAGTGGGACGGCCAAACCTGGGAAAGTTGGATTCAGCGAAATTTGCGCACCCCGGCAGGCAAAATTTACTTCCGCCTGGTATGCGAGGCCGTTTTCTCAGCCGAAACCACCGACATGTCTCTGCTGCACGCCTTGTTTTATGTGCGCTCCGGAGCCGACCTGGACACCCTCATCAGCGTGGACCAGGGCGCCCAGCAGGACCGCATTGTGGGTGGCACCCAACTGATTTGCCAGCGCATGGCCGAATCCCTTGGGGCCGCCCTCGTACTGGAGCAAGCCGTAAGCCGCATCGTGCAGCATGCTCAGGGAGTAGAGGTACACACTCCTACCCAGACCTTCCACGGCACCTATGTGCTGTGTACCCTGCCGCCTACCCTGGCCGGGCGGCTGGTGTACGACCCCCCCCTGCCGGGCTACCGCGACCAGCTCACCCAGCGGCTGCCCGCTGGTTCGGTCATCAAGTTTGCCGCCGTTTATGAGCGCCCCTTCTGGCGCGAGCAGGGACATACCGGCCAGTACGTATGCACCGAAGGGCCCGTAAAAATCACCTTTGACAACAGCCCACCCTCCGGTACGCCCGGCGTCATGATGGGCTTCATGGAAGCCAATGACGGCAGACAAATGAGCCTGCTTCCCCCTGAAGAGCGCCAGGCCAGGGTGATACAGCGTTTGACCCATTTTTGGGGCCCCCAGGCAGCCAACCCCCTGCAATACGTGGAAAAAGACTGGATGGCCGACCCCTGGGCCAGGGGCTGCTATGGTGCCCACTTCACCCCAGGCGTATGGACGGCCTATGGCCCTGCACTGCGGGAGCCCGTAGGGCGCATCCACTGGGCCGGTGCCGAAACCGCCACCGTCTGGAACGGCTACATGGAGGGCGCCCTGCGCGCCGCTACCCAAACGGCTGAGCTCCTCATTGAAAAAATGAAAAATTCATCCTGAAAGCGCAGATTGGTTATGCACTCTGCATTCTTTTCTCTATATTTAGTGCTGATACCCTGTAGTTGTTTGCGTATAATATGAGTTTAATAGCCAAAACGTACTACGATACACCCATTGGTACCGTTGAATTGGTTGCCAATGAAGTCGGAATCTCTTCGGTGAAGTTTACAGATTACCCCACTTATGAAGTCACCCCCTCTCACGAGCACCTGCTTCAGTGCATAGAGCAGCTCGATGAGTATTTTGAAGGCAAGCGCAACCATTTTACGGTATTGCTTGACCTGAAAGGGACTGATTTTCAGCGAAAAGTATGGCGGGCGCTTATGCAAATTCCTTTGGGCACCACACAAACGTACCTCGAAATCGCAAAAAAAGTCCAGTCGCCCAATGCAGTGAGGGCGGTGGGAAATGCCTGTGGTCGCAACCCCGTATGGCTGCTCGTACCCTGCCACCGGGTAATTGGCAGCAATGGCAAGCTCACCGGCATAGCCGGTGGCCTCAAGCGCAAACGCTGGCTGCTGCAACACGAATGGGGCGTGCTGCATGGCAAACAGGCCGTATTGTTTTAAGCTCGTTTCTTTCTGAGGAAGTGATTGTTTTCTGCTTTAGCTGCTTTATATCCAAAAGACAGTGGGCAGCCATTATTTTTTTGAATGGCCCCGCCCAGTTTCGCATTACCCTGAACCAACAACCGTAAATGCAAAGACCCATGACCGGGAACGAAGAGAGAAAGAGAACCATCTGGGTGGCAGATAGCCACCCCCAAACCGTAAGCATCATCGACCAGCGCTTCCTGCCCCACGAATTGCGGGTAGCCAGGTTGCGCACTGTAGAGGAAGTATGCCGGGCCATCAAAGAAATGTGGGTGAGAGGAGCGCCCCTCATTGGTGCTACGGCAGCCTATGGCATGTACCTGGCGTGCCTGGAAGCCGAAAACTCGGCCTTTCCCCTCAATTTGCTCAACGTATATGCGGCCCAGCTGAAAAAAACCCGCCCTACGGC
>RFHT01000291.1 GCA_003696835.1 Bacteroidota bacterium | reverse complement strand
GAAGCCGGTATGCAGGGGATGCGCGCAGCAAGGGCCACAGCCCTGCTTTCCTACAGAAGCTATGAAACTTACCTGCTTTCCCAGCTCGAACCCGACGAAGGTAAGCTCGAAGACTTCAGGGCCATTTCCTACCAGCAGTACCAGGGCGAAAAGCTGGCCAAACGCTTTGATGCCTTTGCTTACTGGACGCTCTCCAAAGCCATGGATACCCACCATGTAGGCCGTAACAGAGGCGGTATAGAGGCTGCTCTGGCCAAGATCCAGGCCAAAACCCTGGCTATAGCCCTGAGCTCAGATCAGCTGTTTCCTCCTCATGAACAAGAGCAAATAGCCCGGGGCATAGCAGGGGCAACCTTCGTGCAAATCGACTCCATCTATGGCCATGATGGCTTTTTGGTGGAAGCGGATCAGTTGGGGAAAATTATTTACGACTTTATTTCGGAAAATGGCTGGCCCCAGATCAGCCGCAGCAACGAATTGCGCAAGCAGACCTGAGACAAAAACCACCATCCTATAGCAGTTAGGACTTTTGGGGAATACTTGTCAGTTATTAGACAATTGTACGCCTTATTTTCTGGTTTTTTCAGCTTGATAATGCTTTGGGCTGTCCGCCGAGGGGATCCCCTCTCCGTTTGGACGCCTGTTCAAAGCCATTTTGACCTGAATGCAAGCTATGAAACCGGGGCTTCAGTGTACAGCCATTTTACTTTTTTCCCGTTCCCCCGGGCAGGAGGCGGCTGCAAAATCCTTTTGCCCCCGCCACAAAAAAGCCAACAGGCAGATTGCGCGCAGCCTGATAGCCCATAGCCTGAAAACGGCCAGAGCGAGTGGCTTGCCAGTGTATTATGCCTCCTTACAGCAGGGGCATACCTTTGGCGAGCGCTTGTGTCATGCCATAGAGCAGGTGTGGGAAAGGGGCTATGAACGCGTGCTGGTAATAGGCAATGACTGCCCGTCACTTTCGGTGGGCACCCTGCGCTTTGCAGCTTCCCGTTTGCAGACGCTTTCGCTGGTGCTGGGGCCCAGCCGGGATGGAGGACTTTACCTGATTGGGCTTGACCGCACTGCCTGGCATGCAGCTGACTTTTGTCAGCTGCCCTGGGAAACGCCTGCACTCCAGCAGGCCTTGCAAGCATATTCCGCGCGTTATGAATTGGTCACGCACTGGCTGCCACCAGCGGATGACATCGACCACGCCTGGCAACTGCATGTACTGGCCTCTCCACAGCTGAAGCACGCCTATTTGCTCAGGTCTATATATGGGATTATAGTTGATTTTTCCCCATTTTTCCGGCAGCAGCCCCTATTGGGTAGCAAACAGCATGATGCCTCTGCCATATTTCTCAGGGGACCGCCTTCCTCTTCCTTTCCTTCTTAGTTTAAATGACGAATCCTGCCTGGGCCGGAAAGTTACGGGCCTGGGGTACTTGTTTATTTGATAACATTTAATCAAATCCCATGAAAAATCTATACATGATGGGGCTTGGGCTGTTGTTTTGTATGCAGGCCCTGGCTCAGCCATTCAGTATCAGCGGACGGGTGCTGGATGCAGAAACCCAAAGCCCGCTGGAGGGGGTACAAATCCAGGAAAAGGGCAGCCGGAACGGCACTTTTTCAGACAGTGAGGGCAAGTTTAGCTTAAAGGTGAGTAACGCCCGCTCGGTACTACTGTTTAGTTATGCTGCTTATACCCAGCAGCAGGTAGCCCTTGAGGGAAAAAAACACCTGGAAATCCAGCTTGAGCCTTATGCGATTACAAGTGAGGAGGTAGTGGTTACTGCCCTGGGGATAGAGCAGGAGAAAAAAGCCCTGGGCTATGCGGTGCAACAGCTGAGTGCGCAGGAGCTGACAGAGGTGAGGCATACCAACCTTACTAATGCCCTGGCCGGCCGTATGGCCGGGGTGCAATCGACCTATGGCGCCTCTGGCCCTGGTGCCTCTACCCATGTATTTATTCGGGGGGAAACCTCCCTTTCGGGCAGTAACCAGCCCCTTTTTGTGCTGGACGGCGTTCCCATCAGCAACGAGGTGATCTCCAACGACACCGAAAACCTCGAAGGCGGCTTCCAGGAAGTGGATTACGGCAATGGAGCGGGCGAAATCAGCCCTGACGATGTGGCATCCATCACTGTGTTGAAGGGGCCTGCGGCCGCAGCTCTCTATGGTTCGCGTGCTGCCAATGGGGTAGTGCTGATCAAAACCAAAGACGGTCTGGCCTCCCGAGGGTTGGGCATCAGCTTTCACAGCAGCCTCAGCCTGGAAACTCCTGTGAAATTTCCCCAGTACCAAAATGTATATGGCCAGGGTGCAGGCGGGCAGTTTGCCTATGAGGATGGCATAGGGGCTGGCATCAATGATGGGGGCATACGCAGCTTCGGGCCTCGCATGGAGGGGCAGCTCATTCCGCAGTTTGACAGCCCTTCTACCGACGTGAATGGCCATGCGGTAAGGGGCGGAGACGTGATTGCCCGGCAGGGCAACCCCATCACGCCCACGCCTTTTGTGCCGCATCCCGATAATGTGCGAGACTTTTTCCGTACAGGACTTACCCTTCAAAATCATCTGGCGCTTTCGGCAGCTCAGCCCGGTGGAGCCTTCAGGCTTTCCTATTCCCGCCTGGACAATGAGGGCATGGTCCCCAACGCTGGTCTGCGCCGCAACAGCCTTGCCCTCAGTGGCCACCAGGCACTAAACCACCGCCTGAGCATGCGCGCATTTCTCAATTATATACAGTCGGCCAGCAACCACCGCCCCGCCATTGGGTACGGAAGCGAAAATCCCATGTACCTTTTTACCTGGATGGGGCGGCAAGTGGATACGCGCTCGCTAAAAGATTACTGGCAGGCCGGGCAGCAGGGCTTCCAGCAATTTAACTACAATTACCTCTGGATGGATAACCCCTACCTGGCTGTATTCGAAAACACCAATGCCTTTGAAAAAAACAGGGTGCTGGGCAATGTGCAGATCAACTTGCAGCTCACTCCCCAGTTGGATCTGCGTTTTCGTACAGGTATGGATGAGTATTCGGACCTCCGAAGCTCCCGAAGAGCCAAAAGCACTCAGCGATTCAAGCACGGAGCTTACCGTGAAGACGAAGTGCACTTCCGCGAAATCAATGCCGATTTTCAACTCACCTACCACACCCTCCTGGGCAAACAATGGAGAACCAATTTTTCGCTGGGAGGAAACTGGATGGACCAGCAATCGGCTTATAAAAGTACCGTGGCCGGGGAGTTGTCTGTGCCAGGTATTTATAATTTTGGGAATGCAAAAATCCCCCTGGTCGTGAAGCAGCAGCAGGCAGGCAGGCGCATTTACAGCCTGTATGGCATTAGTCGCCTGAGTTACGGGCAGGGATTGTTCCTGGATTTTACCTTTCGCAACGACTGGTCCAGTGTGCTGCCGGCTGCTAACCGCTCTTTTGCCTACTATTCCACTGCTGCGGGCATACTGCTTTCGTCCTTTTTTGAGTTGCCCAAAAGCATTGATTTGCTCAAACTGCGGCTGAGCTCGGCCAGCGCGGGTAATGACACAGACCCTTTTCAGCTCAAAAACACCTTTGTGTTTAATGAAAATTACGCCACATATCCCCTCCTGAGCAGTGATACCCGCCTGCTCAATGCCCGGTTGAAGCCCGAAAGGCTCAACGCCCTGGAGACAGGCATTGAACTGTGGATGTTCAAGCAGCGGATCGGACTGGACGTATCGATCTATCAGAATACCAGCATACATCAGATTATCCGGCTGCCCACCTCGGCGGCCAGCGGATATACCCAACGCGTAATCAATGGGGGAAAAATTCGCAGCCGTGGACTGGAGGCCGTGCTCAACCTTCAGCCAGTGCGCAACAGCTGGAACTGGCATCTGTATGCCAATTTTTCCCTGAACAGGAGCCGGGTGGTGCAACT
>RFHT01000290.1 GCA_003696835.1 Bacteroidota bacterium | reverse complement strand
GGTAGCAGGTAGCAGGTAGCAGGTAGCAGGTAGCAGGTAGCAGGTCAACATTAATCAGGGATTACCACTTGCATCTTGCATCTTGCATCTTGCATCTTGAATCTTGAATCCTGCATCTTGCATCTTGCATCTTGAATCTTGAATCCTGCATCTTGCATCTTGCATCTCCTTAAAGGAGTCTCCGCTGCGCTACGACCTGCATCTTGCATCCTGCATCTTGCATCCTGAATCTTGCATCTTGCATCCTGCATCCTGCTCCCCTCAGGCAGAGGGCCGTGCGAGGGCTTTGCGTATGCCCTCGCGTATGTCGTTTTTGTTGATGGGTTTGGGATAATAGGCATCAAAACCTGCGCGTAGAAATTTTTCGCGGTCGCCCTGATTGGCATAACTGGTTACGGCAAATATTTTGACATGCGAAAAGGCGGGGTTTTGCCTGATTCTTTGCATGATGGCCACGCCGTCCAGGCTGTTGCCTCCCAGGTTGATGTCCATGAGGATGACCCGGTAGGGGGCTTCCTGCACGGCCTGAAATGCCTGGGTATCGTTGATCACATGCCGGCATTCATACTCTTTTTCCAGGGCTTTACGAAGAACCAGGGCATTGATTTTGTTGTCTTCTACAATCAGAACATGAGGCTTATCCATAATCAAATGGTCGTTTTTTTGTTAAAGAAAAGGCTTTTCAGCGCACTATTTGGGCAGGTTCATTTATCCGCAGGGGAAAACAAAGGGTAAAGGTGGTGCCGACTCCCAGCTTGCTGGTGGCGGTGATCTCTCCTCCCAGTATTTCCACGATTTTTTTGGTGATGGACAATCCCAGCCCGGAGCCCTCGTAGTTGCGGTCCAGGCCGTCACTTTCCTGTTCAAACTTCATGAACAGCTTCTTATTCATGAAGTCTTCGCTCATCCCGATGCCGGTGTCCCGGATTTGAATAAGCACGGCTTCCTCCCCATCCTCTGCTGCTGCCTGGCGGAAGAGGCAAATGTGCACGCCTCCCTGCTCGGTAAACTTCACCGCATTGCTAATGAGGTGTTCCAGCACTTGCCGCAGGAGACCCTCGTCTGTAAGTAGTTGTATGGGTTCAGCGGGAAGCTCATGGCTCAGGCTGATGCCTTTCTCCGCTGCCTGAGCCTGAAATGACTGGCAAACAGAGGAAAGTACTTCACCCAGGGAAAGGTACTCCCAGTGGATTTCCGCAGTTGAGGATTCGATTTTGGTGAGGTCCAGTATGGTGCTTACGGTTCGCAGCAGGCGGTAGCCCGACTCCAGTATGAGGTCCAGGTAGGCATGTGCTGCTTCATCGGGAAACTCTTCTTTCATCACATCGGCCAGGCCCACAATGCCGTTGAGGGGGGTGCGCAGTTCGTGGCTCATGTTGGCCAGGAAGTGGGTCTTGGCCTTGTTGGCTGCTTCGGCGGCCTCTTTGGCGCGCAATATTTCTTGCTCAGCGCGCTTTTTGTCGGTAATGTCGGTAATGCGCAGCAACAAACGGCTTTGCTCCCCTACAGTGAGAAAGGTGTAGGCAGCATTTCCCCAGAAAACACGGCCCTTCAGGCTTTTGTAGCGCAACTCTCCACTCCATTTGCCCTCCTGCTGTTCATTATTTTTGATCCAGTTCCATTCTTCTTCCTCCATATTTTCCGCCCTCAACAGCTGTAGGTCTTTTCCCACCAGCTCCTGCTTTTCTTCACTGTCAAACAATTCCAGCGCCCGCAGGTTACAGTCCACAACCCGGTATTGCTCGGTGTCCACCAGAAAAATGGCATCGAAGGAGTTGTCAAACACGGCCTTGAGCTCCTGCTGTGCACGGAAGATGATGTCGTTGACCTGCCGGTTGGAAAGGCTTTGAAAATACAGGGCAATGCAAATCAGGATAAAAAAGGTGGCGAAAAAATTGGAAAGGTAGGCAGCGTGCTGCTGGTCCGGGGAGATGCTGATAGGGGTAAACAGGGGCTGGTCAATCAGCTCGATCAGCAGCATGGCCACTATGCTCATGCCTATACTCACGGCCAGGTGGCCTTTCTGGCGAATGTCGAACAGCATAAAGCCCAGCAGCACCAGGGCGAAGAAGGCCAGGTGGTCGCCACTTTCGAAGCCCATGAGCGTGCTGGTAAGCAGCACATTGAAGTTGCCCGAAAAGAGCAGTACGTATTTGGCCAGCAGGTACAGCCGCAGGTGGTTCCACAGCAGGGTGGACAGCAGTAGCAGGGCCGTAGCCATCTGAATCAAAACGACTTCGGGTGAGCCCGCCTCTAGGTACTGAGGCAGCAAGCCCAGGGAAAGCAGCCCTCCCAGCAAGCCCACGCGGTTGCTCAGGCGTATGCGCTTGGCATCGCCTGAGCTCAGGCTGAGGGTAATACCTGTCTCGGAAATTGATTTCCATAGCCGGGCCAACCACTTTTTCATAGGAGCATACCGGATTATTTAAGCGGGTTTATCTCCTAAAAATACGTCCTGGTTTTCTGATGGCAAAGCCCATGTAATAAACTTATTTGAAAAGAGGATTTTTCAGTATCAGAACTATCCAAATACTTAAGGCCAGGTGCAGGCAGCGGGCTGCAGAGCTTAGTGCGGCCCAGTACCTGCACCGACCTTAAGCTTACCCTGTAATTAGACTCTTTCAAGCTGGTGGTTGAAGGCCTTATAGACCTCTTCTATGCTGTAATTTTCTTCTGCCAGGGCGAGCGGCAGCTCCGCTGCAATGTGGTCCAGCAGTCGGTCGATGTCTTCAAAGCGCAGGTGGTTGTTGATGGCCAGCCGCAGGCCGGTGTTTTTGTAAGGCACGGAGGGATATACGGCCAGGTTGGTGTAAAAACCCAGGCGCATGAGGCGGCGCACCATGTTGTAGCCCACGGCCGGGGTGCCTACACTGATGAAGCCCACGGGCGCTTTGGATTCTGAAAAGAGAGGGATGCCCTTCTCTTCGGCCTGCAGGTTGAAATAGGCAATGCGTTCGCGCAGGGCGGCCTGCAGGGGGGGCAGTTCGTCGGAGAGGTGCAGCCTGAGCGAAGCAATGGCTGCTCCCAGCAGAGGAGGCTGTATGGGGCCGGAGAATATGAGGGTACCGCCACACACGCGCACCTTGCGCCGGCTGGCCTCGTCGGGATAGATGAGTACTCCGCCAGCAGTGGCAAAGCTCTTGGCCAGCGAGGCCGTAACGTACATGCGGGGATGGTAAGGCAAACGACTGAACACGGAGCCGCATCCCTTTTCACCCATCCAGCCCGAACCGTGGGCGTCGTCTATATACAAGTGAAATTGCTCATAGGTGTCCAGCAGTACCTTCAATTCGTCCAAAGGCGCAAAGTCGCCAAACATGGAGTAAATGCCATCGGCCAGGTACCAGATTTTGCGGTGGGTATCTTTGAGCTTACGTATGCGGTTTTCCAGCATACCGATATGGCTGTGGCGGATCATTTCGATTTTTACGCCTCTGGACCGCAGCTGGTGCATGGCCATGCCCAGGCTGGCATGCACCTGGTGGTCCATGATTACCGCGTCTTCGTCTTCGATGAGCACGGGCAGGTTGGAGAGGTGACCCAGGGTAAGAGAAGGAGCCAGGATGAGTGGGTGAGGAAATATTTGCTGCAGCAGTTCTTCGGCCTCGCCATACAGGGCGGCAGAAAGGTAGGCCCTGGAGGAAGCAAACTGCGAGCCGTATCGGTGAACGGCGTCTATGGCGCCGGCTTTGATGCGGGGGTGGAGTTCAATGCCCAGGTAGCTGCAGGAACCAAAGTTCACCAGCTCTTTTCCTTTGATTTGTACCGTTCGGCCATTGGCCACCTGGTCTTCGACCAACAAGTGGATGATGCCCTGGTCGGCGGCGTAGGAAACCGTTTTTTCAATGGTTTCGAGTTGCTGTGTGCTTCTGCTTTTTGCCATGATACGTCTTGGGTTGTGTTTGTAAATCGGCAGAAAGGTAGAAGGAGAGAAGGCCCCAAAAAAGGATAAAAAATACATAGTTGTACCAAAAATTTTAATACAAAAAACCTACTTACTATTTTTAATGATTAATTATCAATACTTTATATTTTTTTCTAAATTTACATTGTTCCATTATTTTTCCTCGGTTCTCTATATATATCCCCCCACATGAAGCACAGAAAAGTCGGCCAACTCATCAATTCCCTCAGCCCAAAGGAGCTTTCCCATTTTGGGCGCTGGCTGGAAGCCGAGCTGGACGGGCGGCAGCAGTACCTGCGCAAGCTATTTGCCTGCCTGGCTGCACAGCCCCGGCAGCTACCCACCGAGGCGCAGCTATGGGCGCAGCTTTATCCCGGCAAAACCTACCAGGACGGCAGGCTCCGAAAATTATCGGCCGTCCTGTGCAGCCTGCTGGAGGAGTACCTGGCCATAGCCGCCTTCCGCAAGGACCGGGGGGTGCGCAACAAATACCTGCTGGCCGAAATCAACCGCCGGGTGCCGGCCCTTTTCCCCAAAATGGAACGCAAAATGCGCCAACAAATCGAAAAAAGCGGCCTGCGCAATGCCGCCTATTTCCGCAGCATGTATGAGCTTGAAATGGAGGTACAGCGCCACCACGCCATACACAAGCCCCACAGGTCCAAACGCAAGCAATACAAAGAAACCGTCCGGGTGGCCCACCAGCTCAACCGGCTTTTCGATCATTGGTGGATGATCGAAAGATTGTCGCTGAGCACCTATTTCAACAACCTCGCCCACAAATACGGCCATGCCATAGCCGATGATTTTGCCGGACTGCTGATTACCTACCTGGAGCGCAGCCCCCGGGAACAACTACAACCCGTACTGTACCTCTATGCCGAGACCTACCGCCAGCTCACCGGCTGGAGCACCCAGCCCCTGGGGCAGCTCATACAAGCCTTTCAAACCCATAAGTCCAGGCTGGAGCCCGAGCAGCTCTATTCGCTGGGCACCCTGCTGCTAAATTTCTTCGTTCGTCAGTTCAACCAATCCGCTCATGAGCACACAAGCCAAAAACTCTACAGCCTCTATCTATGGGGGCTGGAGGATGGATGGCTGTATGCGGGGGGCCTGCTTCACATCAGCCATTATCAAAACCTCATTCATGCCTGTATGAAGCTACAACACTTTGAGCAGGCCTGGCACTTTCTGCATAGCCTGAAAGATAAATTGCCCGCGTCCCAGCGCGAAATGGCCTTTCAATACTGCCTGGGGCTATACTATTTTGAAACCGCTTCTTTTCGGCAGCTAATCGGCTTGTTTGGAAAACTAACTTTTCCCAGTCCCATTTTTGAAATACAGGCGCGCATACTCTTGCTGCAGGCGCAGTACGAGACGGGCGAATATGAAACGGAATGGTTGTTGATCCGCACCCATACCCTCATGCGTTACATCCAAAAACAAAGCAGCATTTCCCCACAGCAAAAGCGCAGCAACCTCAACAAACTCAAGTGCTTCGCCGGCCTGTTAACAGCATTTGGGCCCGAAAAGCTACGAAAGCTACACCGAAAAGTGGAGAAGCAGCTTCCCCTCAATCATCAGCAGTGGCTAATGAGTAAATTGGATGAAAAGCTGGCCAAAGCATCCGGGGGATAAGTCCTTTTGCTCAGGGACGCACCACCAACTTTTTGAGTTGCATGCCCGCTGGTGTACGTAGCCTCAGGCTGTAAACCCCTGGTTTCAGCGCATCCGTACTGAGCCGGGCAGCCACAAACTCAGCCTGCAAAAACGCCATACGGCGGCCGGAAAGGTCAAATACCTCCACCGCCTGAAAAGGGCTGTTCGCTCCGGCCAGTAGGCGCACGCTTTCCCCGCTTCGAACAGGATTGGGATACATGCCCATCTGCTGAGAGCACCCTTTGGGATTTGGGCATGGCAGCAGGTAATGGGGGGTTTTGCTCCACATATCTTCCGGCTCAATGATCACATTCTGCCCCTTTGACACAAGGGCACAACAACAAAACATCAGCAGCAAAACAGCCTGATAAGACCACAGCACGCATAGGGGGCGCGTCTCCTGTGAGGAGGCAATGGGATTATTCATCATATAAATTAGATGGATTTAATACAGGCCGCCTGATACGGAAAACCGGGGAGGTACAAGCATGGCGCCAGCTTTTTCTTGTGTCTTATTTAACTACCTGCGTCAAACCAGCACCGGCACAAAACTTACATTTACAAGGAATAAACAAAAATGGAATTATTCTTTTTTCTTTCATGCCCGGAGAAAAAAGCGGGCAGCACCTTTACGTGCCAGCAGTACGAGCAATACCAGCAATAGCAGCCCGCCTGCGATCCAGACATAGCGAAGGGATGACTTACCCAGGTAAGTCAGGGGTTCCATATTGCCCAGGGGTACAAAGCCCGCCCAGAAACGGGGATGGGCATAGACCGACTCCTGCTGCCGGGCGAGGTAGGCCAGGTGCGCCCGCTGCAGGGCCATATCTTTGGGTTGGCCCTGTATGAGTTCCTGGTAAAAGGCCTTCATCAAGGCTGCCGTAGGTTCATCGGGTACGTCCCACAGGCTGACGAGCAGGCTGCTGCTGCCCGCCATGCGAAAGCCCCGCGAAAGGCTGATGATGCCTTCTCCCAGTTGCAGGGTGCCCGTACCGGTTTGGCAGGCGCTGAGCACCACCAGGTCGGCCGGGATGTGCATGCGGTATAGCTCGTGGGTTTCGAGCAGGCCGTCATTTTCCGCTTTGCTCCCCTCCGGGCTGAAAAAGAGCTGATTGTACAGGGGGTTGCGGTCCGCTATGGTGGCATGGGTGGCCAGGTGCAGAATGGCATAGCGGCCGGCCTCTTGCCTGAAGGCCTGCTCTGAAGCCTGCTGTTTCAGCAGGGCATGACCGCCCAATAATGCCTTCAGGCTTTGCACCTCTTCCTGGGCAAAGGGCAGGTAGCTGCTGTCGCTGCGGCTGGCAAGTCCCTCGCTGCCGCCCCCGAGGCGGCTCATCTGTGCCGCACTGTAGGCGGGAGCCATGCCCAGCCATTTATGAGCAAAACCCTGCCCGCGAGCCGGAGTCCGGGCAGTGGCATAGAGCGTGGCCGAATAGGCATAAGAGCAGGCGTGTCGTTTCACCAGCCAGGGCAACTGCTGGTATTTGAGGCCTGCCCAGCTTGCTTCATCCCCCTGCAGCAGGGCCTCAAAAGGCAAATAGCCCAGCAGGCCATGCGGGATGAGGGTCAGGCGGGGATAGGCTGCCGCAGCCGGAGGAATGAGTTTGCGATAAAAATGGCCTGCCAGCCACAGCATGCTGTCGGCCTGTTCGGGCTGCGCGGGCGGCTGCGAAAGCAGCTGCAAAAAACGCCGCATTTTACGATCATAGCCCGGGCCGGTTTCCAGCCTGTAAAAGCTACTGCTGTCACGGCCCACGGCAAAGAGGTAGAGATATGCAGGGGTGTGAAAGTAGGATAACAGCAGTTGATCGGCCTCCAGCAGATCCTGCAGCGCTGCAGGGCCGGAAAACTCCCTGGCATACTTTTGCTGATAGTAGGCCGGATAAGTGGTTTCCAGCACCCTCAGCAGGCTGTCGTGGCGGAGATGGAGACTGAACACTTCTTGCTCCCAGGCAGCCCGCTCGCTTTCATGTGTGCCTGCCTGGCGGGCTTCGAAGTCTTTTCTTCTATAAAAATCCAGGGAAGCTTCAAGTGCATACAGCTCATGCCGGAGGGAGGCAGGCAGGCTCAGACCTGCCTGGGCGTTCAGCAGGCTTTCCAGCAGCAGGATGGCCTTGCTTTGCTCAGAGAAGACAAAAGCCGTTTCCAGCAGGTAGGGGTCGGGGGTGGTGGCATACAGCTGCCAGGCGGCAGCTATACCCTGCTCATAGATGGGAGCAGCCAGTTCGGCCAGCAAGGTTTTGGAATACTCGCCCCGATACTCCTGCCGCAGTTGCTGCACGGCCAGGCTGGCCAGCTGGCTGTTGTGCAGCATGGCCTGGTAGAGGCCCCACTTTTGCAGGACTTCCCCCTTGTGTAGCAACACCCTGAGGCTCTGGCGCGGGTAAATGAAATCACCGGCTTTGAGGAAATTGGTGGAGGCACCCAGGGTATGCAGGGCCAGGTCGAAGTAGTGGAGGCAGCTGTCCTGCTGGTCGAGGCCCGCGCTGGCGCGGGCCAGGAGGTCGTAGAGGTTGGCCAGCAGGCCGGGCCTGCCAAAGTTGCCCCTGGCCCGTTGCAGCCTCAGCGCCCGGCGAAACAAGGCCTGTGCCTGCCCGAAAGCTCCGTATTCCAGGGCAATTTCGCCCCGCAGCTGGGCCACGGCCTCCGGCCTGAAGGGCTGCCCGGGGGATTGCAGAGTCTCCAGGCGGTTCAGGGCAGCAGTGGCCTGCTCCAGGCGACCATTCTCCAGGTAGTAATCCGCCAGGTATTGCTCGTGGCGCAGGCGCCGGATGTTGTTGCCGGCCACATCGGCCAGCAGCTCGTCTATGCGGTGCAGGCAGGTGTCGCTGGCAGCTGGCCGGCCCAGGCCCTGGTAAATTTCGGCCAGTATGCGGTAGGTCCTGGCCAGCAGGGGGTCGGCCTCCCCCTTGGGCAGGCTGCTTTTCTTCAGGCGCAGGGCCTGCTGCACATAGGTCAGCGCCTGGCCAAAGTCGCCGGTACGCATCAGCATCAGGCCCAGGTTGCTGCAGGCATCGGCAAGGCCATCCTCCTGCCCCGGCAGCGCCTGCTGCAGCTGCATGGCCTGCCGGAAATAAGCCACCGCCCCGTAGTGGTCGCCTTTGAGGCTACACACCGTGCCCAGGTTGTTCAGGGCATAGGCGTAGGCCATGCTGAGGCTGTCGGGCTGCCGCCTGGCAGCCCGCAGGGCTGCCAGCGCATAGTGCTCTGCCTGCACAAAGTCGTCCTGTTCAAAATAGCAATAGTGCAGCGCATTGAGGGCATTGGTATAGGTTTCCCACTGGCCACTGGCAGAGAGCAGGGGTAGTGCCTTTTGAAAATATACAATGGCCGTATCCAGTTGGTGGATACGGCTCAGTGCATACTCAAAATGCTGCATGCCCAGGCTGCTGTCAGCAGCTGCCGGTTGCTGACTCATGGCAGGCCAGCAACAGCCCAACCAAATTCCGGCCAATACCCAAGCTGTGCGCATCTCTGTCTTATTTTTTGACGAATTTAAGCATTTTTGTCTGCCCTCCCACCTGCATTTCCAGCAGGTACAGCCCCTGCGGCAAATGGGCCACTGCCTTTTTCACCCCTCCGCTGCCTGCCTGGAAAGGAAATTGCTCCAACAACTGCCCCTGCCCGTTCCATATTCTGAAGGTACCTGTAGCAGGAGCCTGGTACATCAGCCTCAGCTCATCCGTTACCGGGTTGGGATGCAGATGAAGGTCCAGTGACTCCAATGGAGGTGCTGCGCTGCGCAACTGCGGATCGGAAAGGCTGCATTCGCATATTTTTACAAACAAATGCTCAATGCTGGGCACCTCTCCATCATCGGTGCTGACCGTAAACACCTGCGGCTCCTGCCCCAGGTTTACAGCTGCACGCACTTCCATGAAAATGAGCACCTCACACTCATGCAGGCCTACAAAAGGCCCACTGTCAATGGT
>RFHT01000289.1 GCA_003696835.1 Bacteroidota bacterium | reverse complement strand
GCACGAAGGAGAACACGAAGGCCAGCCGGGGCAATGTTTATTGGGGGTGAATCTGCGTAAATCATGAAGATCATAAAAAATCAGTGTTTTCCTTTTGGGGGTAAATGAGCAGCTGGATTTGTGAAATTCGTGCCATTCGTGGCTCAAAAAGGGAAAGATAGCCTTCACCTCCCCTCCAGCTGCCGGATGAGGTAGCGGGCGGCGCGGTAATCGTAGCGGCGGTCGGTGTCGGGTACGCCCTGCAGCAGGGCTTTGGCCCTGGGCAGGGCCAGCCTGGCATCGGGGCCGGTGAGGCGCAGCACATTAAAGGCATGTACCCTGGCCATGAGGGGCTCGAAGCTAATGGCCTGGGCCAGTTTTTGCAGGGCGGCCTCCTTTTCTCCCAGGCCGTACAGGGCCTCAGCGGCCGCAATGGCCACATGGGGCTGGGCATCTTCCAGCCGCTGGGTGAGCTGTGGCAGGGCCGGGCGGGCGGCCTCGCCCAGGATCACACAGCCCGTTACAGCCCAGTAACGCACCGCCGGGTCCTCGTCCTGCATGCGCCTGAGCAATTCAGGCAAGTATTCGGGCTTGCCTTCCCCGGCCATTTCGGCCGTTTCCATGAGGTATTCCAGGCGGTAAGCCCGGCTATGGGTGTAGGCATAAATGGTGGAGTCGCCTGCCCGGCGAATCATGTCTGCTTCGGGCAGAAAGCCCGCATCCCGGCTTTGGAGCAGCCAGTCGCGGTTGGCCTGCCGCATGCGCAGCAGCACTTCCTGGTAGGCCGTGTCGCCGGCCAGATTGTACACATTGTGAGGGTCGGCCAGGCAGTCGTACAATTCCTCCACAGGCTTGGGTCTCCAAAAGGCCGACTGCTGCGCATTGAGTTCGCCCCTGCGGTAGGCTGCCTCCCAGGAGCGCATGGAAGGCGCCCGCCACAAGTATTCCAGGTATTGCCCGTAAATGCGATGAGGCAGGTAGTTGCGGGTATAGCGAAAGCGCGCCTCGCGCAGGCCCCGGCTCATGTCAAAAACTTCGTCCATGCGGCCGCGGAAGCTATAGGCATACTGCCGCGGCGGGCCCGCCTGCGGGCCCAGAAAGGCCGTGCCCTGCATGTAGGCCGGTATGTCCACCCCTGCCAGGCTCAGCACCGTGGGCGCAAAATCCAGAAAAGACACCAGCCGCTGGCTGCGGCTGCCGGGAGCAGATGGCGCCAGGTGGCGATATTTCTCCGGAAAACGAATGATGAGCGGCACCCGCAGACCCGACTCGTACATGAAGCGCTTGCTGCGCCCCAGCACCCCTCCGTGGTCGCTGTAGTAAAACACAATGGTGCTTTCGGCCAGGCCCTGCTCCTCCAGCTCCTGTAGGATGCTGCCCACCCATTGGTCCATCATTTCCACTTTGTCGTAATACTGTGCCCAGTCGTGCTCCATTTCGGGCGTGCGGGGATGGTAGGGGGGAATGGGTACCTTTTGGGGGTCGTGTCTGAGGCTGTCCTGGGGTTTGTGAATAGAACTTTCGTGGCTGATGTTCTGGTTAAACACCGCAAAAAAAGGCTGGCCTGGTGCGCGGTTTTTGTAGGTGGCCTTGCGGCTGGACTCATCCCAGGCATCGGGCTGATCAAGGGTATTGTAGTCCTTTTTGGCGTTATTGGTACAATAGTAACCGGCCTGCCTCAGGTAGTGGGGAAAAAAGTGGATGAACTCCGGAATGGGATTGGTGCTGCGCATGTGCTGGGTACCCATGGAGGGCGGGTACACCCCCGTGATGAGGGTAGAGCGGGAGGGGGCACACACCGGTGCCGTGGCAAAAGCCAGCTCATACAGCACCCCCTGGCTGGCAAAGTGGTCCAATACCGGCGTGGTGGCAAAGGTATCGCCATAACAGCCCAGCAAAGGCGAGTTGTCCTCGCTCACAATCCAGAGGATATTGGGGCGCTCCTCAGAGCGGGGCTGTTGGCCGTAGCAAGTGTGCAACAGCATGCAACTGCCCAGCAGCAAGCAAAAAAAACGGTAGCTCATCATGGGGTGAAATTGAAAGGCACTCAGAGGGCATAAATCTTGTCCATGCGCTCCGAAATTTCCTTCAGGCGTTTGCGGTCGCCCCCGGGCACTTCAGCCGAGCCCCAGCCGGAATAGCCCACCTTGCGCAGGGCGGCATTCACTTTGGCCCAGTCGCAGTCGCCATCGCCTATTTCTACGCGAAACCCCGCCCAGATGCCTTCGTTGCGCTGCTTGTCGCGGCTGTATTCTTTCACATCAATTTTCATGATGCGCTGGCCCAGGGCCTCTATCCAGTGGTGAGCCCAGCCGTAGCGGATGATGTTGCCCACATCGAAATACCAGCCGATGCGGGGGCTTTCAAACTCGTCTATGTAGCGGGCCGCCTCCAGGGGGCTGAGCAGAAAGTTGTTCCACACATTCTCTATGGCGATGTTGATGCCGGTTTCTTCGGCCAGGGGCAGGAGCTTGCGTATTTCCTCCTGGGAGCGCCTGTAGGCGTCGGCATAGGATACCTGCTCATTCACCACGGCGGGCACCAGCAGCACGGTGGTACCTCCGTAGCGTTTGCAGGCATGCAGGGCCGTTTTCATGGATTCCACGCATTTGGCGCGCACGGCCGGGTCGGGGTCGGAAAGCGGGGCTTTCCAGTGCACCGAGTTGACCACGCCAGGTATTTCTATGCCGCTTTTGTCGCGGGCTTCCAGTATTTCCTTGTCGTCGAGCTCGTTGGGGCTGTCCATTTCCACCCCGTGAAAGCCCAGGTCTTTTACCAGCTTAAACTTGTCCAGTATGGACAGGTCCTCCTTTATCATGCCGTACTTGAGGCTTTTTTTGATGAGGGGCTGAGAGGGGGCGCGCATGCGCCCCAGGGTGGCAGGTGCCAGGGCCGTGGCGGTCATGGCAGCAGCGGTGTATTTGAGAAAGGTTTTTCTGTTCATGTTTGAAAAAAATAAACAGGAGGCAGCATGCTGCCTCCTGTGATATTGACACGCTTAGAAGAACTTGGTAATGCCGGGCTTGGCCACTTCGGCCGTGGCCCAGTGCAGGTCCCAGTTGTATTCGTCAATTTTGGGTCCGAGGGTTTCTTCGGAGTTCATGGCTTCCTCCCAGGTGATGGTTTGGCCGGTATAGGCCACCATGCGGCCCATGATGGCCAGCATGGTGCTTTGAGCCATGAATTCACCCTGGTTGATGTGCTCGCCCGCCCGTATGCCGGCAAAGAGCTCGTCGTGCTCGGTCTGGTACATGTCGTTGGATTCGCCCCTGAACTTCCATGCTTTGGCGCCTTCGAGGTAGTGTTTGCGCCGTATGCAGTCGGCCACGGCCCGGCCGTTGGTGCCGATCATCTCGGCCAGGTAGCTGCGCGAGCAGTCTTTTTGCTGGCGGCTGAAGTGGAAGCCCTTTGCGCCATTTTCGTATTCATATACCACGGCAAAATGGTCGAATACATTGCCGTAAATGGGGTCGGTGCGGCGCTGGCGGCCGCCCGTGCCGGTGGCTTTTACAGGAGGTATGTCGCCCAGGGCCCAGGACATCATGTCGAGGCTGTGTACGGCCTGCTCGGCAATGTGGTCGCCCGATAGCCAGTTGTAATACAGCCAGTTGCGCAGCTGGTACTCCAGCTCGCTCCATTCGGGCTGGCGGGGCCTGCTCCACAGTTCGCCGGTGTTGTAGGTATTGTACACAGCCGTTACCTGGCCAATGTCGCCGTTGAGCACGCGGCTGAAGGTTTCGCGTTTGGGGGTGTGAAAGCGCCAGCAAAAGCCCGACATGAGGGAAATGTCTTTCTTTTTGGCAATTTTGGCGGCCTCCAGCACTTTGCGCACCCCGGGGGCATCCACCGCCATGGGCTTTTCGCAAAAAATGTGCTTGCCAGCCTTTACGCAAGCCATGAGGTGGTCGGGCCGGAAGGCCGGCGGGGTAGCCAGTATCACCACATCCACTCCCGACTTGAGCACCTCTTTGTAGGCATCAAAGCCCAAAAATTGCCGCTCTTTGTCCACCTTTACCTTATCGGGGTGCAGCTTGAGCAAATTGGTGTAGGACTTTTCCATGCGGTCGGGGAAAATGTCAGCCATAGCGTGCAGCACCACATTTTCATCTGCATTCAGTGCCTGGTTGGCGGCGCCGGTGCCCCGGCCGCCACAGCCGATGAGCCCTACTTTGAGGGTGTCGCTGTTGGGCGAAAAAGCTTTGGCGCGGGAGCTGTGAAAGGCCAGCCCGCTGCCAATGACGGCAGCACCGGCTGTTTTGACAAACTGCCGCCGGGAGGTAGTTGGCGTTGATTGTTCTTTATTCATGATTTATGATGGGTTAAATGGTCAATTAAATTCAATATAAGCAGCGATACAACAAATGTGAAACAGACTCCCCGGTTTTCATTGCATGCAAAGCATTGACCAGACAAGATCGCTTTGCAGAGGTGTGCGCGGGCACAGAGCAAGTTTTGTCCCACATCAGGCTGCATAAACTAAAACATACCACGTAATATGCAGCAATAGAGCCAGCAGGGGGATGAGCAGCACCCACAGCTTTCGGGCAGGAAAAGGGGCAAAACTTCCATCGGGCTGGATGGCCGGCGCGTTGGGGATGCCGTCATATACCACTGCATAAGCAGGGCGGGAAGGCAGGTAAATAATCAGCTCGCTTTCTTCGTCCTCCAGCGCACTTCCACGGTGGGTATTGCATACCACCTGCTGCCTGCTGCCGTCTTTGGCTTCAAACTCAAAGGTGTATTGATACACGGGCTGGTCGTTAATGGTCATTTTGGTGGGGGTGGAACTCAGCAGCCTTCCCCGCGCAAACTCCCCTTGTATGAGCAGCCTGATGGCCTTCCCATTTTTCCACAAAGAAAACAGGATAAAGCCCAGGCCCACCAGGGGAAAAATCACCACCAGTGCGACCAGGCTACCAAACATCTCGGTACGGCCGCCGCGAATGCGCGAAATGGAAGGCCGGTCTTTTTGGTATTCGATTTCTACTTTTTCTCCGGCTGCTCTGAGCCAGCCAGTTACATACGAGCGGCCCGTGAAGGTATCGGCATCGACCACGTAGCGGTAAATATAGCGGTAGATGTCTGCTTCATTTTCCTGGGCATTGGTTTCCTCCACCTGCTGAATGATGGCCTGCCCGGGTTCCCATTCGGCAAAAGCAGGCAAATGGATGATTTCTGAGTTCATGAAAAAAATCCAAAAAAATATCATTCCCATTCCCCAAAAAAGCCAGCCAAAGAGGGCATAAAAGCCGCTGAAAAGAAGGATCAACAGGCTGGGGAGAGGAAGGGAGCGGGGAGGCAGCGCGAAACGATCCATTTGGTCAATAAGCGATTAATTGTAAAACATATCCTGCCCGTTTACTCGTCACAATTGCTGGCCTGGCCGTCCTGCATCTGGTGCCACCATTGAGAAAACAGCCTGGCCATGAAGCGGCCAAAGTTGGATTGTTCATTGTGAAAGTCGAAGGCATAAGGCACTTTGGGGGTTGCGCGTTCGTCGAAGCACACCTCCACGCCCCAGATGGGCTGTGCCTGCCGGGTGTCAAAGACGGAAAAATGCATATTGGCCTTTTTCACGATCACTTTTTCAGGTATCATCTGGTTGCTGCGGATATACACCGCGCGGGTGCTGCGGGTGGTGAGCCGTAGGTGGTCCAGCACCAGTATGTAGTCCATGTCGTCCAGGTTGTCGGTGCCGGTAATGAGCCGGCCCTCGTCCTGCTGATACACCTGCATGAATCGCTGCCCCCTTTTGAGGTCGGCATTGACAAAAAATACGGTATCGGCGCCGGTGACTTCCTGCAGTTGGGCGGTGAGCATTTCTCCCAGCCGTATGAGCAGCTCCGGTTTCATATCGCCCGAGTAGGAGCGGTCTTCTTTGATTTTGAGAAATTGGGTGATGTAGAGGTAATAGTCCTCGTTAAAACTGAACTCCCTGCTGCTGAAATAGATGCCAATGCGGCTTTCAGAGAGGAATTCCGACTGGGCGAGCAAGGTATTGAGAGGCAGCACAGTAGTGCCGCAAATGCCCATACACAGGGCCAGACAATAAGGAAGCAACTGTTTCATGCAGGCCAAATCTACAAAAAATGAGGAAAACCCCATTTGTCCGCCCCAAATTCTGGCCCCTTTTTCCTAGCCGGCAAATTGCAGCTGATAGAGCCGGAAGTAGTCGCCTTGCTGCCGGAGCAGTTCTTCGTGCGACCCCATTTCGATGATTCGGCCTTTTTTGAGTACCACAATTTTGTCGGCTTTTTGAATGGTGGACAGGCGGTGGGCAATGATAATGGACGTACGGCCGGCCATGACCGTATCAATGGCCTGCTGGATGATTTCCTCAGACTCGGTATCTATGTTGGCGGTGGCTTCGTCCAGCACCAGTATGCGGGGGTCGTAGGTCATGACCCGGGCAAAGGCGATGAGCTGCCGCTGGCCCAGGGAGAGGGTGGCGCCCCGCTCCTGTACTTCGTACTGGTATCCACCCGGCAGCCTGCTGATGAAGTCGTGTGCCCCCACCCTGCGGGCAGCGGCCTCCACCTGCTCCGGGGGTATGTGCGGGTTGTTGAGGGTGATGTTGTCGTAAATGCTGCCCGAAAACAAAAACACATCCTGCAGCACCACGCCTATGAGGGACCGCAGATAGGAGAGATCATACTCGCGAATGTCCACCCCATTGATGGCGATGCGGCCTTTCTGGTATTCATAAAAGCGGCTGATGAGGTTGATGATGGTGGTTTCGCCCGAACCGGTGGCGCCTACCAGGGCCACTTTTTCCCCTGCCTCCACCTTCATGCTCACATCCTTCAGCACCCAGTCCTCATCGCGGTAGGCAAAATAGACGTGCTGTAGGTCCATGCTGATGCCTTTGCCGTTCATTTCCATCTCCTTCAGCCTGCCTTCATTGGGGATAAACTCCTTCGTATCCAGCACCTTGAAAATGCGCTCTGCACTCACCATGCCCATTTGCAGCACGTTGAACTGGTCGGCAATCATGCGGATGGGCCGGAAGAACATGGAAATATACATGATAAAAGCCACCAGCATCCCAAAGGTAATTTCGCCACTGATGACATGCCGCGCGCCATACCACACCAGCAGGGCGGTGCCCATGGCGGCAATGATTTCCACCACCGGAAAAAAAATGCTGTAATAGAGCACGGAGTTGAGGTGGGCGCGCCTGAGCTGGCGGTTGATGTTTTTGAAGCCCTCCATTTCGCGGGCTTCGCGGTTAAAAATGTGCACGATGTTCATGCCTGTGATGTGTTCCTGCAGGAAACTGTTCATTTCGCTCACGGCTTTACGCACATTGCGGAAGGCGACCTTCACCTTTGTTTTGAACACATAAGTAGCCAGCAGCGAAAGCGGCAGGGTAAGCAGCACCACCAGGGTGAGTTTCCAGTTGGAAAAAAGCATAAACAAAAAGATGGCCACGAGCTGGAGCAGCTCGCCCATGATGCGCACCAGGCCGGAGCTGAACACCTCGTTGAGGGCCTCTACATCGTTGATGGTGCGGGTTTGGAGCACGCCTATGGGCGTTTGGTCGAAATACTTCAGCCGCAGGCGCAGGATGTGGCGAAACACCTGGTTTCGCACGTCTTTGATCACGCTTTGGCCCAGCCAACTGGTGAGGTAGGTATTGAAATACATCACAAAGCCCTGCAGCAACAGCAGCCCAAGCACCAGCAGGATGAGCAGCCTCAGGCCGGCCAGGTTGCCGCTGGCTACCTCATGATCGAGCATATACTGAAACAGCCAGGGCCTGAGGGGGGTAAGAATGGCCAGCAAAATGGTGAGCAGCAGCGCCAGAACAAACTGCTTGCGGTAGGGTTTGAGATAGCGCAGCATGCGCTTCATCAATTGGGTGTCGTATATGTTGCCGCTTAGGCGTTCTTCTGGCATGGCATGCAGGTTTTGGCGGCCCTGCGGCGGGCAGTTCGTCGCGGGCCAGCTTTACAGATGGATCATTCTGTTGGCGGTGGCGCCCATAGCTGCTTCTTTTACGGCTTCGGAGAAAGTAGGATGCGGATGCGAGAAAATGGCCAGGTCTTCGGCCGAAGCCCGGAATTCCAGTGCCATGACGCCTTCCATGATGATGTCGGCGGCACGGGGTCCAATGATGTGCATACCCAGCACCTCATCGGTATGGGCATGGGCCAGGATTTTTACAAAACCGGCTTTGTCGTCCATGCTGGCGCGGGCCCTTCCAGAGGCCATAAAGGGGAACTTGCCCGACTTGTAGGGTACTTTGTCGGCTTTGAGTTCTTCTTCGGTAAAGCCCACGCCGGCCACTTCGGGCCAGGTATATACCACGCCCGGTATGGCCCGGTAGTTGATGTGGGGGTGCTGCCCGGCCAGGTACTCGGCCACCATCACGCCTTCTTCGGAGGCCTTGTGGGCCAGCATGGCGCCACGTATGACGTCGCCTATGGCAA
Organism: Bacteroidota bacterium; assembly: GCA_003696835.1. Lineage (GTDB taxonomy): Bacteria > Bacteroidota > Bacteroidia > J057 > J057 > J057. Next base: position 4,661 of record RFHT01000289.1, on the reverse strand, counting down.
AAATGCCGGGCACAGTGGTTTCCAGCTGCTCATTGACCGGAATGCGGCCTTTTTCGGTGGTAATGCCAATGTTTTCCAGGCCCAGATTGGCCGTGTAGGGGGCACGCCCCACTGCCATGAGGCAGAGGTCGCCCGAAAATTCCACCACTTCTCCTTTTTTGTTTTCAGCACTCACTTTTACCTTGGAGCGGCTTAGCTGTGCAGCTGTCACCTTGTGGTTGAAGTGGGCTTCATAGTCCAGGTCTTTGCGCAGCACCTTGTGCAGCTCTTTGCCCAGGTCTGCATCCATGGTGGGCAGTAGGCGGTCGGCGTATTCCAGTATGGTGATTTTGCTGCCCAGCCTGCCAAATACCGAGGCCATCTCTACCCCAATCACGCCACCGCCGATGACGATAAGGTGTTTGGGCAATTTGGTTAGCTCCAGGGCCTCGGTGGAGCTGATGATTTTTTTCTTGTCGATTTCAATGCCCGGCAGGCTCCAGGGCTTGGAGCCGGTGGCAATGATGGTTTTCTGGGTCTTGATTTGGGTACTTTCGCTGCCATCCAGCTTGTTGACTGCGATGGTGTTTTTGTCCACAAAACTGCCATGCCCTTCATAGACGTCTATTTTGTTTTTCCGCATCAGAAAGGCCACCCCGTCGGTGGTTTTCTTTACCACCTCCCGTTTTCGTTCGATCATTTTGGCCAGGTCGGCCTTGAGGCCTCCACATTCTATACCATGGGCGGCAAATTTGTGTTTGGCAGCATGAAAATGCTCCGTGGAGTCGAGCAGGGCTTTGGAAGGAATACAGCCCACATTGAGGCAGGTCCCCCCCAGGGTGGGGTAGCGTTCAATGATGGCCGTTTTCATGCCCAACTGGGCAGCACGTATGGCAGCTACATAGCCGCCGGGACCAGAACCAATAACCGTGAGATCGTAAGTGGATGATGACATGCGCAATCAATTTATGAGTATCAGAAAAAGGCTGTTTGTTTTTCACCGCAAAGTTACCCTAAGCTGGCGTATTAGCAAATTCCGTGCTGGGCTTCCCCGGCATATCCTGCATTTTTTCGGGCTTTAATTCTGCTCATCCAGCATAAAAACATGTACTCACACCCAACAAAATGGCCTGCATACGAGTAATAGGGATGTGTGAAACGGCAGGCGCTTAGAATCATTCTAAAGTTGTAATAAAGGTTGTTATTTGCACATTCTGCCTCTAATTTTGCGCTAACGAATAAAAACCCAAACAAACAGATACAAATGGCTACGGCTCTCAGCGTTTTTTCCCACAGCATAGGTCGAAAGCTCATTATGGCGCTTACCGGCCTTTTTTTAATTCTGTTTCTGGTGGTACATCTGGCGGGCAATTTACAGCTCGTTTTTGGCACTCCCGATGCCTTCAATGCTTACACGCACACCATGGCCACCTCTCCGGTTATTAAGATTGCTTCTTACCTCACCTACCTCAGCATTTTGCTGCACGTGATCTATGCCATTATACTCAGCCGCATCAACCGGCAGGCGCGCCCCCAGGGCTACGCCATCAACAAGGCCTCGGAAAACAGCAGTTGGAGCTCGCGCAGTATGTTTTTACTGGGCAGCATCATCTTCATTTTTCTGGTGCTGCACATGAGCAATTTTTGGTATAAGTACAAATTTGGAGAAGTAGGCATGGCCGGTCAATACAAAGACATGTACACCGTGGTGGCTACCTCTTTCAGCCAGTGGTGGTACGTGGCCATTTACGTGCTGTCCATGGCGGGCCTGGCCTACCACCTGCAGCACGGCTTCCAGAGTGCTTTCCAAACCCTGGGGCTGAACCATTATGCCTACACCCCCCTCATCAAGAAAATCGGGCTGGCCTTCGCCATTATTGTGCCCCTGTTGTTTGCTTTCATTCCCGTGTATATGTTCATCGACAGTTTGTCCTGACAGCTGGAACCTCAAAACATAGCCTTATGAAACTAGATGCGAAAATACCCGAAGGGCCCATTGAACAGAAATGGGAAAAGCATAAATTCAACATCAAGCTGGTCAACCCGGCCAACAAGCGAAAGTTTGAAATTATCGTAGTGGGCACGGGGCTGGCAGGCGCTTCGGCGGCGGCCACCCTGGCAGAGCTGGGCTACAACATCAAGGCCTTCTGCTTCCAGGACAGCCCCCGCCGTGCCCACAGCATTGCGGCTCAGGGAGGCATCAATGCGGCCAAAAATTACCAAAACGACGGCGACAGCGTGTTTCGCCTCTTTTATGATACCATCAAAGGGGGAGACTACCGCTCGCGCGAGGCCAATGTTTACCGCCTGGCCCAGGAGAGTGTCAACATCATCGACCAGTGTGTGGCCCAGGGGGTGCCTTTTGCCCGCGAATACGGCGGCCTGCTGGACAACCGCTCCTTTGGCGGGGCGCAGGTGTCGCGTACCTTCTATGCCCGGGGCCAAACCGGGCAGCAACTGCTGCTGGGCGCCTACGGCGCCCTGAACCGCCAAATCCTCAAGGGCAAGGTGAAGATGTACCCGCGCACCGAAATGCTCGACCTGGTGGTGGTGGACGGCCATGCCAAAGGCATCATCACCCGCGACCTCATCACGGGCAAGATCGAACGCCATAGCGCCAATGCCGTGGTGCTGGCCTCCGGCGGCTACGGCAACGTCTTTTACCTCTCCACCAATGCTATGGGTTCCAATGCCACGGCCTCCTGGCGGGCGCACAAGCGGGGCGCATTTTTTGCCAACCCCTGCTATACCCAGATTCACCCCACCTGCATACCCGTTTCGGGCGAGCACCAGTCCAAGCTCACCCTCATGTCGGAGTCTTTGCGCAACGACGGCCGGGTATGGGTACCCAAAAAGAAGGGCGACAAACGGCCGCCCCACCAAATACCCGAAGAAGAGCGCGACTATTATCTCGAACGCAAATACCCCTCCTTTGGCAACCTGGTGCCACGCGATGTGGCCTCGCGCAACGCCAAGTACGTGTGCGACGAAGGCCGGGGTGTAGGCCCTACCGGCCTGGCCGTTTACCTCGATTTTGCCGATGCCATCAAACGCGACGGCAAGCAAACCATTTCGGATAAGTACGGCAACCTCTTCGACATGTACAAACAGATCACGGGCGACGATCCCTACGAAACGCCCATGATGATCTATCCAGCTGTGCATTATACCATGGGGGGGCTGTGGGTGGACTACAACCTCATGACCACCATCCCGGGCCTGTATGCCCTGGGCGAGTGCAACTTCTCCGACCACGGCGCCAACCGCCTGGGGGCCAGTGCCCTCATGCAGGGCCTGGCCGACGGCTACTTTGTTATTCCCTACACCATAGGCGACTACCTGGCCCGCCAGCCCTACGAAAAGCCCGCCACCGACCACCCGGCTTTTGTGGAGGCCGAAGCAGGGGTAAAAAGTCAGATTGAGCGCCTGCTGAGCATAGGCGGCTCCCAAACGGTGGACACCTTCCATCGCCAGCTGGGCAAAATTATGTGGGACTACTGCGGCATGTCGCGCACGGCCGAAGGCCTGCAAAAAGCCAAAGGCCTGGTGCAGGAACTGCGCCAGGCTTACTGGCAGGACGTAAAAGTGATCGGCAGCGGCGAAGAGCTCAACATGACGCTGGAAAAGGCCATGCGGGTAGCGGATTTCCTCGAGCTGGGCGAGCTCATGATAGACGACGCCCTGCACAGAAACGAATCCTGCGGCGGGCACTTCCGCGAGGAGTACCAAACCCCCGAGGGCGAAGCCCTCAGAAACGACGAGGAATACGCCTACGTAGCTGCCTGGGAATACCAGGGCGAAAACCAGCCCGAGCAGCTCAACAAAGAATACCTGGAATTTGAGAATGTAAAACTCACCATGAGAAGTTATAAATAAGCGCAATGAATTTTACCCTCAAAATATGGCGCCAGAAGAATGCCCAAAGCCAGGGCAAGCTGGTTACTTATGAGATTTCGGATATCTCTGCCGACACTTCCTTCCTGGAAATGCTGGACATCCTCAATGAGCAACTGCTGCAAAAGGGGGAAGACCCCGTGCACTTTGACCACGACTGCCGCGAAGGGATATGCGGCATGTGCAGCATGTACATCAACGGCCGGGCACATGGCCCCCTGCGGGGCGTAACCACCTGCCAGCTGCACATGCGCAGCTTCAAAGACGGGGACACCATCTACATAGAGCCCTGGCGTGCGAAAGCCTTCCCCGTCATCAAGGACCTGGTGGTGGACCGCACGGCCTTTGACCGCATTCAGCAGGCAGGGGGCTTTATTTCGGTCAATACTGGCGGCGCACCCGACGCCAACACCTTCCCCATTCCCCACGAGGTAGCCAACGAAGCCTTCGACGCCGCCACCTGTATCGGCTGCGGGGCCTGTGTGGCTGCCTGCAAAAACGCCTCGGCCATGCTTTTTGTGAGTGCGAAGGTGTCGCAGCTGGCGCTGCTGCCCCAGGGCAAGGTGGAACGTACCGAGCGCGTGCAGCGCATGCTGGCCCAAATGGAGGAGGAAGGCTTTGGCTCCTGCACCAATACCGGCGCCTGCTCGGTGGAATGTCCCAAGGAAATCAGCCAAACCAACATCGCCCGCCTCAACCGGGAGTATTTCCGCGCCAAATTTACCGAGCCGGAATGAGGCCGGGGTCTGAGGCCACAGGCGGCCTGCTCAAATGGCCAGTATCTCCAG
>RFHT01000288.1 GCA_003696835.1 Bacteroidota bacterium | reverse complement strand
GAGTAGGCCAGCACCTTCTTGATGTCGTTTTGGGCAATGGCAATGAGAGCTGCAATGAGGGAGGTTGCAGCGGCCACCAGCAGAATGATGACCAGCACCTCTTCCCCTCCGGGAGTGGAAAACACCGGGCTGAGCCGGGCAATGAGGTAAATACCCGAGGTAACCATGGTGGCCGCATGTATGAGGGCCGACACAGGCGTAGGGCCCGCCATGGCATCGGGCAGCCACACAAAGAGCGGAATCTGAGCCGATTTACCCGTAGCAGCAATAAACACCAGCAGGCAAATCCAGAAGGCCGTCTGATCGCTCAGGGCAGTAGCCGTGGAGTTGATGTCGGCAAAATTGAGGGAGCCTACGTGGTGAAACACCAGAAACATGGCCACGATCATGGCAAAATCGCCTATGCGGTTGGCAATAAACGCCTTTTGGGCCGCTTTGGCATTGGCCATTTCTTCATACCAAAAACCGATGAGCAAATAGGAGCACAAGCCTACACCTTCCCACCCCAGAAACATCACCACCATGTTGTCGCCCAGAATGAGGTTGTTCATGGCAAAAATGAAGAGGTTGAGGTAGGCAAAAAAGCGGTAGAAGCCCTTGTCGCCGTGCATATAGCCGATGGAATACAGGTGAATGAGCGAACCCACCCCCGTTACAATCATGCCCATCAGCAGCGAAAGCTGGTCAAAATTGTAGGAAAAACGAATATCGAGCGAGCCGACCTGCATCCAGCTCATAATGCTGGTAGAAATCCCCTCAGTGGAGTCGGCCGGATAATTCATAAAGGCATACAGCACGATGCCAAAAGGAATGGCCACAGCCAGGGTACCCAGGGTACCGATCAGCTTCTCCTGTTTGCGAAAAGCGGGACTCAAAAATCCCCACAGCCCGATGATTGCGGATCCCAGTAAAGGCAGCAGAATAACCCAGCGTAAGATTGCTTCCATAAATCGTCGTTTCGAGTTGTGAGCTGAGCGCCGAAGTCAACTGCCCCTCGCAAGGCAGCCATTTCAGCCCCCTACCACTTAAATATATTCAGGTTGTTGATATCAATGTCGAGTTTATTTCTAAAAAGTGCAATGATGATGGAAAGCCCCACCACAGCCTCAGCCGCCGCCACACACATCACAAAAAACACCAGCATAGAGCCGGTGGGGTCGTTGTGCATCCTCGAAAAAGTAACCAGCGAAAGGTTAACGGCGTTGAGCATCAATTCAATGCACATAAACACCACAATTCCGTTGCGGCGGGTCATCACACCGATGGTGCCAATGGCAAACATCACGATGCTTACAGCCAGGTATGAAAATGCATTGGGTGCCAGTGATTCCATAGAATGAAGTTTCGAGTGGGTAGCGTTTGCGTTTGTTTTAGGTTAAATATACTTATGGCTACGGGCCACAATGATGGCGCCAATCAGAGCCGCCAGCAAGATGACCGAAATCATTTCAAAAGGCAACAGGTAGTAGGTCATGAGCTGGTAGCCAATGGGCTCCACCTCTCCATACTCAAAGCTCCCTTCCAGCTTGTAGGCCGATAAGCCCCTGAATACGTACAGCATTTCTCCTACAAAAGCCAGCCCCAGCACAAAAGCCAGTGCCCTGCGGGTGTGAAAAGTGGTCACCCCCGATTCGTGCTCGAGGTTGAGCAGCATGATCACAAACAGAAAGAGCACCATGATGGCTCCGGCATACACCAGCACCTGTATGATGGACAGAAATTGCGCCTGCAGGGAAAGGTAGAGCCCGGCAATGCTGAAAAAGTTCAAAATAAGGCTCAGGGCAGCATAAACGGGGTTGCGGTTAAACAACAGCCCAATGCCACCGGCAATGCCCAGTATGGCAAATACCCAGAAAAGTATGGTTTGTAGAGTCGCTTCCAAGATGTGAATCTTAATTGGTTTGAAACGGTGAGCAATATTAGTAAAATTTCACAACAATCGTAAATCAGTGCATGAAATTCACAGATTTTCCAGCAATTGCTCCAGGTCCTGGGGTGTATCAATGGAAATACTGTTATAATGGCTGATGGCCGTGCGTATGCGGTAGCCGTTGGCCAGCCAGCGGAGCTGCTCCAGCGACTCGGCCTGCTCCAGGGCCGAGGGTTTCATGCCAGGTATGGCCAGCAGCACCTCCCGCCTGAAACCGTATATGCCCACATGCAGGTAATAAGGGTGCAGCCCGGGCCATTGTTCCATGGGCACATTTTTAAAATGAGGAATGGGCGAACGGCTGAAATAGAGGGCATGTCCTTCGTGGTCGAGCACCACCTTGGCGTTATCCGTAGCGCTGAGCTGGCTCACCGATGTGAGGGGCTTTACCACCGTAACAATGGGTGCATCCGTCTCTTTGAGCATATTGCCCACCAGGTCAATCTGGGCAGGGGCAATAAAGGGCTCGTCCCCCTGTATATTCACAAAATGAGTGTATTGCGGAAAATGAGCGGCCACCTCGCTCACCCGCTCAGTGCCCGAAGCATGCGTGGAGGCCGTCATGATGGCTTTGCCACCAAAGCGAACTACATGCGAAAAAATTCGTTCATCATCAGTAGCAACCATCACCTCATCCAGACTTCGGGCTTTGAGGCACTGCGCATATACGCGCGCGATCATGGACATGCCTTTGATCTGGGCCAAGGGCTTGCCCGGGAAGCGACTGGAGGCGTATCTGGCAGGAATAACACCCAGTATCATAACGTTTATAGTCTAGTGGTTTGAAGCAATGTGGAATTTCAACATCATGGTGCAACTTTGCCAAACTCACATTGCTCATTTGAATGCAAAGGTACTTTTATTATTTTTAGTTCCCCAAATAAACACACCGGCAATGAGACAATACTTATCTGTTCCTTTACTGCTTTGCACCCTATTACTGCCCGTTCTGATGTTTTCCCAGCGCAAATCCCGCATTTTGGACCACCGCGACCGCATACGCATCACGCGCATGTCGGTGCTTAACTCGCCCTACCGCGAAACCAACCTCTCCATCACCCCCGATGGAAAATACCTCTTCTTCATGTCTATGCGGGGAGGACAAAGCTGGAGCAATACGTACATGAAATTCCAGGGCCAGGATGTATATGATGGCGACATCTGGTACACCGAAAAGCGCAACGGGCAGTGGGTCTCACCCCGCTGCATGCCCGAAAGCATCAATACCTCCAGCGGAGAGGATGAACCCAACATCTCCAAAGATGGCAACACGGTCTATTACCAAAGCTGGAACAGCCTGTGGAAATTTACCGGCGGGCCCTATTACAAAGCCCGGCGCAACGGCCGCAGCTGGAGCTCACCCGAAGGGCTGGGGGGAGGCATCACGGCTTTTTTTGAAACCATGCGCGCCACCGACGGCATGACCATCTCCCCCGATGAACAAACCTTTATCGTGGCTGCTGCCAGAGACGACTACGACGAAAACATGGACCTCTACATCAGCCACAAGGGGCGCTACGGCTGGCGCTACTGCCGCAAACTCCCCATCAGCACCCCCGGCGACGAGCGCTCGGTATTCCTCGCAGGCGACGGCAAAACCCTCTACTTCGCCTCCGACGGCTATGGTGGCCTGGGAGGACTGGACATTTACAAAACTACCCTCATCAACGACTCTACTTTTGGGG
>RFHT01000287.1 GCA_003696835.1 Bacteroidota bacterium | reverse complement strand
GGCCGGGGGCGGGGCGGAATCCACACATGCGCAAAGCAGCGCCCACGGGGAGCCTCTCCCCTGGCAGCCTGCTGGACAGCAAAGGAACAAGCAAAGCGCGGACTGAATGAAATGACGCCCTTGGGGAAATACCGGCGGGTATAATTGTTGTAGGGCCTGATCCAAAATTTGCGGTTTTTGGGGTGGTTGTTGATCAGCTGCGCCATCTTCAGGCGCTCGCTGCCTGCCCCCAATCCATAGGCCCTGCCTGCAGTAGTGAGCAGGCCGCCCTTTTGGTATTGGATCTTGTAAAAGGCGCCAGGCCGGGGAATGGTCGAAATGGCAGCAGCTTCTGCTTCCAGCCCCTCGTATTCCTCCAGTTGGTATGCTGCTTCCCCTTCGCGTCGGCTCCTGCATTTGGTGCAGTTGCAGCCCTTGTGTCTCTGGCGCTGCCGGGGCCTTTTGAAGCGGGAAGGAGGCGGGGATGTAGGTACTCGTCTCATGATTTCAATTGGTTGGGGGGTTGAGAAAATGCGGAATACTGTCTGGGCTTACAATGGAAGGCCCTTTGCGAGCTCCAGCAGGCGCAGCAGGCCGCCGGCCGGGGCAGTGCTTCCCCGGAAATGGCGCGCAAACTGCGTCCATTTTTTGTTGCGCAGCCACACCAGCAAATCGCCTTTGCGGGGGACGCTTTTGCGCATGAGGTAATCGAAAAAACTGAGCAACTCCTGGCGGGGGCCACGGTCAAACAGGCGTTGTACCTGCCGCCTGGAGCGGTAACCCAGCAAGCTGTAATGGGTCTCCGCTTTGGCAGCAAAGCGGCTTTTGGCATAAGCCCAGGCAGCCAGGGCCACCGGCAGGGGAAGGTTAACTTTCCTGGCCAGCTGTGCGATCAATCCGCCCTGGCGGTTGTACAGCCGCGCCAGTTTCTTTTTCCGCTCCGGCCAGCTTTGCCGCATGCCAATGGGGTTGGCAGGCCGCAGGGGCATGCGCCTCAATTTGGACTCGTTCTTAAACAAGGGCATCACAGCAGGCCCGGAACTGGCAGGATCATCTATGCGCAGTTGTCTGCGCATCAGTTGCCAGCTGTCTGGTCCTATGGCGCCGGTGATGCGCAGGCCTTTGCGTCTCTGCCACCTGCGCACGGCCCGCACAAAGGCATTGTTGATGATGGCGCCTGCAGGCAGGTTGAGCAGGGCCAGTATGCGTTCCAGGTAGCGGTTCCAGCCCAGCACCCTGGCATAGCGGCGGTTGAGGCGCACTGCCCTGTAGCTGCGGGGTCGTGGATGGGGGTCGAGGTAAATGGTGCGCCAGCGGCTGCGCCACTTGTAGCGCGGCCGTGGGCGCGGGCGGCCGGGTCTTTTTGGCCGGGGCTTTGGCCGGGGAATAGGCCTGCGGCCTTTGCGCCCTGCGGGCCGGCGGGCCCGTATCCGGCTCCTGCGCACAGGCCGGGGCCTGCGGCGGCGTATGCGCGGCCGTCTTCTTTCCTGCTGAAGCTCCTCTTCAAAGGCCGTTGCAGGCATATAGAAGGAATAGGCTGAAGGTGTCATGGCTCAAAAGGCTGGATTGTGATAGGTGGTGCTGCCAAAACGAAGTTGAGCAACCGGACTTCCCCGCTGAAAGAGCACATTGCGCATGGCAATCTGTATGCCTTTAGCAGGCCGGTGCAGGTAGCTGAGTACGATGGGCTCGCCATGCGGCAGGGCGCGGGCATTTCGCCGGGCCTGTTTGAGGTGCCGCCCGGCTCTGCTTTTGGCAGCGCTTTTACTCAGGCGATGAACCTGGTCCGATTTGAGGTTGAAGTGTGCCCGTACTACCTTGCCCGATGGCAGGCGTATGCTTTTGGCATAGTCGGGTCTGGCACTTCCCCTGGTGGTTTGGCCCGGCAGGCGAAGCCCACCAGCCAGGTAGCTCCTTTGGGCCATGCGCTGTTGGCTGCTGCGCCGGGGCGTACGCAAGTATTCATCAAAGTCGCCCTGCAGCTTGTTTTGCCGCACTTGCGGCAGCCCGCTAACGCGCAGCAGACGCACAAATTTGTCGATGAGCCTCTTTTTGTTGTTCATACTCAAATGCGTCCACACGCCCCGCCGGGCTTTGACCAACAGGGCCATGAGCCGCCGTATGGCGCGAAGCTGGGAAGTAGAGCGGGGGTCTGTGGGTCTGCGGCGGCGTCTCGCCTTTTGCTGCCTGGCCCGCCTGACGGCTATGGCCCGGTCTTTCTTGGCGCGCGATTCGTTTTGCTGCTCTCCCTGCCGGGCCTGGCAGTGTACACAGCTGCAAGCCGGAGCATGAAGGCGCGAGGCGAAGATTTGTTGAGTTTGAGGTGTCATGATGTGGAAAATTGTATCAGATGCGGAGACCTGATGAGTTCATTTACTATCCGGGTCGTTTGTACCAATTCTTCCAAAGGCTGCCTGCTGTTCAGGATAAAGGCAACTTCATTTTTTGTGCCCAGGTGCGGGGCCAGCAGCAGGCAGCGTATGCCCTTTTTTCTCAGCTGGCCATATACTTGCTTTGCGGCAGTGTTGGAAGGAGGGTGCAGGCTTTGAAAGGGGAACACTCCCCCTTTGAGGTGCCATTTTCCCAACTCCAGTCCATTTCTAAAGGTCCGTACGCGTTTCCACAACGCCTGCCTGAGCTTCTGTCCCTGTCGGCTGTTCAGCTTCAGGGCCTGCATAGCCGCAGCCAGGTGGGCCATAGAGGGCGGGCTGTTGTGTACCCTGCACCGGCTTGTTTCTTTCAGTTGTTTGATGGTGCGGGTGGAGCCGCTCAGTATAGTGAGGGGTACTCCAAAAGCCTTTGCCAGCGAACTGACCAGCAGAATGTGGGGGCTTTCCAGGCCCAGGTATTTCAGTATCCCCCCTCCTCCGTACCCGTATGGGTTGGCTTTGGTGGGATGTTTGCCCAGTACCCCCAGACTCTGGGTATCATCTACCACCAGTAAGCCGTTTCTGGATCGCACCACCTTCAGGTATTGCTGCAGGGGTGCTGCTTTTCCACAGCGGGGGCACCAACCGTCGGTGAATACCACCGGTGTGCGGCTTCCCCTGCAACCCTTTTTCAGCTCAGCAGCTTGCTGATGGGCAAAGGGCCGTATAGGCACCCCTTTCAGCCTGGCCTCCAGCATGCCCCATTTGGCAATGGGGTACATGTACGGGTCGTAGTAAATGGCCACCTGCTGCTGGCTGAGCAGGTGAAACACATCCCAGAAAGCATGCAGGGTGGAAGGCATTGCAAATCCTGCCTGGCATCCTTGCAGAACTGCAAATGCCTGCCCTGCCGCTTTGGCCCACCCGCTTTCAAACAGGGCTGCTGGTTTCCCGTAGGTAAGCGCTGACCAGGGGGGCAGCTGCCTGTGCGCATGCTGCATCCCCAGGTACAGGGAGGAAGTAAAGTCTGCCACTGTGCTCCCTTAGCTTCTGCTCTTTTGCTTCTGCTGCCTGAGCTTTCTTCTCAGGTGGTAGGAAGGTGGCCTGGCGTCCACCCTGCCGGCGCCATTGGAGCGTACATCGATCTGCAAACGCTCTTTGAGGTGAAAGGCCGGCTGCCTGGTATCCACTTTGTCTTTGGTCAGGTCCACTCCGGTTACCGAGCGGTAGGCGTGAATGTAGCCCTGAATTTCGGTACGCCAGAAACGCGCCCAGTTGACAGCGTGGAAGCGGTCGTTGAGGGTACTCCAGGCACCAAAGCGGATGGAGAGCAGAATTTTCTCCCCAAAAATGCCCAGGTTGCTGTAATGCAGCACATTGGTATCGGTCCAGCCCTGCAGGGTGTTCATGGCCCCTACCCTGTCCATCCAGGCTTCGGGATAGGCCACCATGTTGCGGGTGGGCAAAAACTCCCGGAATTCCGGCCGCGCCAGTATCCACTGCTGCATCATCATCTCTATGCGTGAAGTGGAAGGCAGGTCGCCGTACTGGTTGTGGTGGCCTTCGGTGAGGATAAGGTGCAGTTCCTTGAGGGAGTTGAGCAATGGGAAGCCATCGGCGATGACGGTGGTGTCGTCATCTTCTTTGTAAAACTTGGCGCAAAGGTGCAGCAAATGGTGAAAAGCTTCGATGAACTTGGACCTTCTGTCGGCGGGCCGAAGGTTGCGCACGGCTTTGCCGTAGAGCGAAATGCCGTAGTGATGCTCGTATTCATAAGCCCTTCGGCGAATACTCAGGCGGTGCTGTTCGTCCTGTATAAACCCCCACAGCAGATTGTTGATCTGGCGCAGCGGGTCGATTTCCATCATGGCCAGGGGGTCGCGCCTCCCGGGGCCTTTCACGTTCTGAAAACGGCGGGTGATGGCCGCCATGGTTTGCACCAGCATAGACTCTTCGTGCCAGTATGACCAGATGAGCTCCAGAAAGCAGGGGCGGGTGAGCTTGGAATTGATAATGCCCAGGCATTCCTCTATGCGGTTGGTTTCTGTTTCACGGCTGTGTACATGCAGCCCGCGCACCAGGCGCTGGTCGCCCAGCTTGCGCCGGATCAGGGCCAGGTAGGGCAGGGTGCTGTTGCCGCTGCCATTGACTGCCTCCAGGTAATCCACCCAGCGTTCATCGAGGGCATTCAGGTTGATGGCATTGTTCAGGCTCAGATTTTTGTTGAGTTCATCCACATCGGCCTGCTCAAAAGGAAAATCATCGTTGAAATCCACCGCACAATTGACCATCACAAAGGCTTCGGTTGCCACTTTGAGCAAGCGGTAAGCTTCGGAGTCGGTGAAAGGCAAAAAGCGCTTTTGGTTGAGTTCATTCAGCTTCTCTTCCCCATCGAGAAAAATAATCTCATTGCCGTTTTCATCCACCATGGTTTTTCCACACAACACTGCGTCCATAAAGTCGGCATAGTTGGCAAAAGAAAGGGCATTGGTACTGGCCTGAATGACCACCCAGAGGGGAACATCCGAAGTGAGGTTGGTGGCGGTTTGCTTCATAGATACGTTGATGGTATCGGTTGTACCGGCCAGCACCACCCGGCCCATGACCTGAATGTTTTGCTCTTCCAGGGGGCAAAAGCTTCCGTCTGCATTGGTGTAACCGATGGTGATGCCACAGGCTCCCGGTATGCAGTTTCGGGTGTCGAATTTCCACTTCATTGATTTTCCGCCCCGCTCGTTGGTTACATGGGATATTTCCCGTGCAGGGCTGATAGAAAACTTCTGGTCAAAGCGCAGCCCAATCTGCTCAGGGGTATCCTTTTTGGCCTTTTCGAAGGCAAATTCAATCGAAACGATATCACCCTGATACACCGTTTCGGGAAAGACTTTGAAGGTAAAGTCGGGGAAGTCGCTTCCGCGTCTCATATTGGCTAATTCGCCTGTATCCTTGCTCATAATAATTTTTGTTAAAAAAGTTGAAAATGAATCAAATTCGTATCTGTATTCCTTTGGCTGTGCCTGCGGGAGCCATGCTTGCCCCGCGGTCCACTGCCCAGTGTCGCAGCATATTGCTCAGCAGCTGGTGCTCTTTTTCAGCACTTACTTTTCCGTCGGCCCGCATCTGTCCCATCACGGCAAAAACCGTTGCTGGGCGTTCGCGGTAGATGCTGGCGGGTTGCAACTGCCACTGCCGGTAGCGCTTGCGCAGCCTGGCGGGCTGGTGTTTTCCAATGGGAAAGAGCGCGTGCAAAGCCTTGCCTTTGAGGCGGGCAGAACGGTGGCCGATGAGCAGCCTCACAAACTCGGGCATGGTGGCTTCCAGTCCCTGGATGATGCTGCGGGTGGACGGCCTGAGGTGTTTGAGCGGATAAACCGCCTTCCAGTGCCGGGCCAGCCGGTCCCATTGCGGGTCGGGGTAAAGGGCCCGCCCGATGGCGCAGCTCAGCCTCACCCTGATCCAGGGAAAAGGATGAGGGTCATCCATGTTTACCCTGAACACAAAGTAGGCAGGCAAACTCACCACCCCCATCAGGCCGATGGTAGAGCCCACCCCCAGGGTGGAGACCGACCAGCAATCCGCCAGGATTTCTGAAATCCATCTTTGCCACAGTTCCCAGGACTGCCGCTGGGCGGGCCGCTGCTGCTTCACTTTGCCCAGTTCCAGGCGCATGGACTGTATCAGCTCCAGCAAAGCAGCTCCCTGGTGCCCCACTTCGTGTATAAGCGAGGAGGCGATGCCACTGGACACCATGCGTTCCCGGGGGACGCGAATGATGCCTACGGGGTTTTTGTCTCCACCCGGCAGCCGGGTTCTGGCCCTGCGGATGGCGGCCCCGTGGCCGCGGTCGAGGTAGCAGATCAGGGGGGGCCGCTGGAAGTAGCCATTCCCTATGTCCAGGGCATCGGCTGCCAGTTCGTCCAGGCCTGCCAGCCAAATGCCAGTGTCGTGTTCGCCTCTCTGAGTGAGCACATCGGCAAAGATGTCCAGTTGGTCCAGCAGGGCATTGAACTGCAGCTTGAGGATGCTGTAGGCCTTTTGGGCTTCAGCCGGCGGCAGGCTTTTCCCCACCGGGCTTTGCATCCAGCGAATAAACAGACTGACGCGTTTGTGCAGCTTTTTGCGGCCCTGTATCAGCAGGTGGCGAATGGCATCTTCGGCTTCTTCTGAAAGGGAGGCAGCTCTTACCATCGGCATGCTCAGTGAAAAGGGCTTCACCTGGCGCAGGCGGATGAGCAAGGCACTGGCCTCCTTTGCCAGAAAGTTGGGCGAGGTCATTTTGCGCCTATCACCAGGATGTTGCGCCCCCGGCGTATCCACTTTCCCACACGGCGTCCGCCGCGTGATGCGGCGCGTTTTCCACGGCCCACCAGTCCCGGGGCGTGCTTTATAGCAGCTGATTTCAGGGCCACGGTAACCACGGCTTTGGAGGGAGCCCGGGGAGGGGCTTTGGCTACTTTGGTGGCAGTCGCCCCGGCGAGGCGTACAATGCGCCGTGCCACTTCAAACTCCTGGTCTTCGGGGCTCAGGCCTTCCAGTTCCAGTCCAAAAAATCTGCCCACTGCGCTGCCGGCTTTGCTGCCAATTTTGCCGCCAAGGGGCCCACCAAAATAGGTGCCTACGGCACGCCCTGCTACCGACAAGCCTTTTTTAGCCACCTTTCGCAGGCCGCTTTTGATGCGCTTGCCGTACTTTTTCCACAAGCTGCGCCCGCCTTTCTTCACTTTGCGCCAGGCCTTGCGCACCCATTTGCCAAAGAGGTAGTCCAGCTCTTCGTCGCTGGTAGCTGCCAGCAGCTCGGCGGCCATTTCCATTTCTTCGCTTTCGGAAAAAGGACTCCCGCCGTACTCAAATTCGAATTCGTCTTCGTACTCAAATTCGTCCTCATACTCAAATTCGTCTTCAAACTCATCTTCGTACTCGTCTTCAAATTCGTCTTCAAACTCGTCTTCGAATTCAAATTCGTCCTCGTATTCCATTTCTCCATTGTAGCCCATTTCGTAGCCATTTTCAAATTCTTCCATGGTTCGGTCGTACTCATGCATAACTGTTTGGATTAAAGGTGAAACAAAATGGATCAATGACTGACCCGGAAGAGAAAGGCCAAAGCCTGTGCCAGTGCCAGGAAATGGTCATATCGGGAGGTTTTGGCGAATTTTTTTTCGCAAACCCCACAAATAGCCCATGAAAGATGAATTTTTTTTCGGGAAATCAAGCGGGTAGGGCCCTGGGCAGCAGCTGCACCGCCGTACAGGCAGGCCGGATGCGCCAAACATTTGTATATCTACCAAAATGGAGGCAATTTTGCGTGCTGATTGCTGCGGGTGGAACAAATTTCGCTCACAGTGCATTACAGAGTAAACAGAAAAGGCAAAACCAGATGCAGCGCACAGAAATCAAACCATTGCTCCACACCAGGCCCGAAGGCCAGCAGGTGCTCGTCAAAGGCTGGGTACGAACCTTTCGCGCCAACCGCTTTATTGCCCTCAACGATGGCTCCTGCATACATAACCTGCAGGTGGTGGTAGAATTTGAGCAATACGATGAAGCCTTTCTCAAACGCATTGCCACGGGGGCTGCACTGGCTGTGAAGGGCAGGCTGGTAGCCTCACAGGGTGCCGGGCAGGATGTAGAGGTGCTGGCCGACCACATCGACATACTGGGCGATTCCGACCCGGCGGTGTATCCCTTGCAGCCCAAAAAGCACTCCATGCAGTTTTTGAGGGAAAAAGCCCACCTGCGCATGCGCACCCAAACCTTCGGAGCGGTATTTCGCCTGCGCCATGCCCTGGCTTTTGCCATCCACCAATATTTTCACGAACGGGGCTTTTTCTACATGCACACCCCCATTATCACGGGCAGCGATGCCGAAGGTGCCGGGGAAATGTTTCGCGTCACTACCCTGGACCCCATCAACCCGCCCCTTACCGAAAGCGGGGAAGTAGATTGGAAGCAGGACTTTTTTGGCAAGGAAACCAACCTCACTGTATCGGGGCAGCTGGAAGCAGAGGCCGGGGCCATGTCCCTGAGCAAGGTATATACCTTTGCCCCCACCTTCCGGGCAGAAAACTCCAACACCACCCGCCACCTGGCCGAGTTCTGGATGATTGAGCCCGAGGTGGCTTTTGCCGACATACACGACAACATGGACCTGGCCGAGGATTTTCTCAAATACATCATCCGATATGTGCTGGAGCACTGCCCCGACGACATGGCCTTTCTGGACCGCCGCATTCAGCAGGAGGAAAAAAACATGAAAGCGGAGCTCCGCCGGCCTATGGGCTTGCTGGATACCCTGCGCTTTGTGCTGGAGCACGATTTTGAGCGCATTACCTACACCGAGGCCATCCGCATTTTGCGCAACTCCAAGCCCTTCAAGAAGGGCCGATTTGAGTTTCCGGTAGAATGGGGCAAGGACCTGCAGTCGGAGCACGAGCGCTACCTGGTGGAGAAGCACTACAAAAAGCCGGTGATCGTGACCGGCTACCCGGCCAGCTTCAAAGCCTTCTACATGCGGCTCAACGAGCCCGAGGAAGGAGCCCCCGGTGACACCGTGGCGGCCATGGACATCCTCTTTCCCGGCATAGGGGAAGTGGTGGGGGGCTCACAGCGGGAGGAGCGCCTGGACGTGCTGCGGGCCAAAATGGCGGCCATGAAGGTGCCCGAAGAAGAACTGTGGTGGTACCTGGAGCTACGCAAGTTTGGCACGGCCCCTCACAGTGGCTTCGGGCTGGGCTTTGAGCGCATGATGGTCTTTATCACCGGTATGGGCAATATACGCGACGTCATTCCTTTTCCCCGTACGCCAAAAAATGCCGAATTTTAGGCCTCAATACGCACCATTTTGCAGGACCCGCGCACCCAAATTATCGAGCAGATTCTCCAAAAGCTTCAGATTAGCCTGACGCAGGAGCAGGAAGTGGCCCTGCAAACCTTTTTTGAGTTTTTCCTCTCCAGAGAAGACCGCTCCACCCTGCTGCTTACGGGCTCGGCAGGTACGGGCAAAACCCTGCTCATTGGCATTTTTTCTCAGTTTTTGAGAAAAATGGGCTACAAGGTCATTCTACTCGCCCCTACCGGGCGGGCGGCCAAGGTCATCAGCCGCCGCAGCAAGCAGCTGGCTTATACCATACACCACCACATATACGAAGTGCGCGAAAACCTCTACGGCGACGTGCAGTTTCATCCCCGCCCCAACAAAGCCAAAACCAAAACGGTGTACATTGTGGATGAAGCCTCCATGATTGGCGACCAAAAAGACAGCAGCTCCCGTCGCGGCCTGCTGTACGACCTGCTCAACTTCGTATTCGACACCGACCCCCAGCGCAAGCTCATCCTGGTGGGCGACCCCGTACAGCTGCCCCCGGTGGGCCATGAGGCCTCGCCTGCCCTGGATGTGGACGCGCTTTCACACATAGGCGACCTCGAAGTGTACGATGCCCACCTCACTGAGGTCAAACGGCAGGAAATCGACTCCGGGGTGCTGGACAATGCCGTACTCATACGGGATGCCTACCTGCTGGGCCAAACCCAGCAGCTGGCCATCAACCCGGGCAGGGATGTCATCACCCTCGAAAGTGCTTACGAAGCCCTGGAAACCTACATGGGCTATTACCAGGAAGGTAACCTGGATCGCGTTGTGTTCATCACCTACTCCAACTGGCAGGCCATGAAGGTCAACCAGGCCATTCGCCACCAGCTGCTGGAAACCCAGGAGCTGCTGGTGCCCTCCGATGTGCTCATGGTGGTGAAAAACAACTACGCCTGGGGCGATGAGAAAAAATTTCCCTTCATTGCCAACGGGGAAATGGGTACGGTGGTGTATGTGGCCAATGAAAGCTATGAAGAGCGCTATGGCCTCAAATGGGTGGATGCCGAAATAGAGTTTGTCGATGCACGGGGAGAGGCCATACTGGTGCATTGCAAGCTGGTACTGGACCTGCTGCAAAACAAGCAGGCCCAGCTCAGCCGCGACCAGGCCTATGCGGTGCTGCAGGAGCGGCAGCGCGAATACCTGGGGCTGGCCCCCTCTGTGGCCAGGGAGCAGCTGCGCACCGACCCCTACGTCAATGCCCTGCAGGTAAAATACGGCTATGCCATTACCGGGCACAAGTCGCAGGGCGGCCAGTGGGAAAACGTCATCATCGGCTTTGAACCCGACTACGGCCAAAACCCCAGTGCTTATGCCCGCTGGACCTACACGGTGTTTACCCGCGCCGAGGAAAGGGTGTATTTGCTGAATTGTCCCTTTGTGCAGTATTGAGGCATTTACCCAACACAATTCTCCATTTCTGCCCTTTTTTGTGTAATTTTGCAAGGGAATGATGGAAAAAAAGTCAAATATTCGTGCTCTGAGCAAAGCCGAACTGCAGGAGCAGCTACTGGAAATGGGCGAGGCCCGTTTTCGGGCAGAGCAGGTGTATGCCTGGCTATGGGAAAAGGGGGTAGCTGATTTTGAGGAGATGAACAATATCAGTAAAAGCCTGCGCCAGCAGCTTTCCAACCGCTACACCATCGACAAAGCGCGCATACAGCAGGCCTACACCAGTAAGGACGGCACGGTGAAATACGCCTTTGAGCTCAGCGACGGCAAGCTGGTGGAGGGGGTACTCATTCCCACACCCAAACGCCTCACGGCCTGTGTATCTTCCCAGGCGGGCTGCTCGCTTTCCTGCCGCTTTTGCGGCACGGGCTACCTGCCCCTGCTGCGCAACCTGCAGCACTACGAAATTTACGACCAGGTGCAGCTGATACGCCGCGAGGCCGAAGCGCGCTTCGGCCGCTCCCTTACCAACATCGTGTACATGGGCATGGGTGAACCCCTGCTCAACTACCGCAATGTGCTCCAGTCCATAGAGATGATCACCTCCCCAGAAGGCCTGGGCATGTCGCCCCGGCGCATCACCGTCTCTACGGCTGGTATTGCCAAAATGATCAAACGCCTGGCCGATGATGAGGTGAAATTTGAGTTTGCCCTCTCCCTGCACGCTGCCAATGACGAAAAGCGCAGCAAAATCATGCCCATCAATGCGCACAACTCTCTGGCCGCGCTGGAAGAAGCCCTTCGCTATTTTTATGAAAAAACCCACAGCAGGGTCACCTATGAGTACTGCATCTTCCGCGATGTGAACGACAGCCTGGAGGATGCCCGCGAGCTGGCTGAATTTTGCCGCATCATTCCCTGCAAAGTGAACGTGATTGAATACAATGCCGTGGAGGAAGCCGGCTTTACCAATACCAGCCCGGCGCGCATGCGCGCCTTTATCGACTACCTGGAGTCGCGCGGCATCATCGTCAATGTGCGCCGCAGCCGGGGCAAAGACATAGACGGCGCCTGCGGCCAGCTGGCCTTGCGCCAACAAAAGTATGCCCGCTCCAAAAATGGAGGGGCACATGAGTTGGCAAAATAAAACGGTAAAAGGCGTTTGTATCTATAATTCCATTTCGCCCAAAGGATACACGCCTGTACTCAGTATTCCCTGCCTGTTTGCTGCCCAAACAAGCTGCCATACAGCTCGAAAAATTCGTCCAGCGCTTCATAGTTGAGCTGGTTGGGGGCCTCTTCGGCTTCCTCCCGCAAGCTGATGCCGTAGGGCAGGGGGGCCTGGCTGCGCAGCAGCTGCCCGGCCAGGTGGAGGGAGGGAAGGTGTACAAACAGCTGGGGGCACAGGCTGGTATATGGGGCCAGCTCGGCAGGTTGCGACAGGCTGAGCTCAAACTTGAGCTCAAAGCCCCGCTGCTCCGCTTCGGTGAGCAGGCTTTCCAGCTGCGCTGGCGAGGCCGAAGCGCCGGTGCGCAGAATCACAGCACCCGCATAGGCAAACACGCGCTCATCCCATTCGGCCAGGGGGAAGGTAATGGCACGGTATTTCACCTGCCCCTTTACCTCTTCCAGTTCATCCAGGCTGAAGGCATTGAGCTCCAGCACCACTTCGGGGCCTTCCAGCCAGTTGACGATGTTCCAAATGAGATTGGGGGCCAGCTTGCGGGTGCTGCCACGCTCCAGGCTGAAGCTGAGATAATCAACGCCCATAGCAGCGCAGTAGCGGGCATCCTGAAGGTTGGTAAGGTTGCTGATTTTGAGTTTAGGCGGTATGTGCATGAAATCATCCGGGTTTAAAGCGATCCTCAACAAGAGAAAAGCCTGCCGGGGAAGCAGGCTCAGGTATTAAAATGCGACGATTTATTACAATCTATCGAGTAGTTCTTTCTTCTTGGCAGCAAATTCTTCCTCAGTGAGTACACCAGCGGTTTTAAGCTCGCCCAGTTCGCGGAGCATCTTCATGATGTCGTCTTTGCTTTCTCCTCCTCCTGATTGCTGCTGTTGGTTGGCCTGGTTCATCTGGTTCATCATCATTTGTCCCATAGCCAGGCCCGTGCCCATGTCAATGCCGGCATTGCCACCACTGGGGTTTTCGGCCGACTTTTCTACTGCATTGGCCATCTGAAACTGAGTAAAGCGCTGCAAGTCGCCCACCATGTTCATCTGGGTATTTTTGCGCAGGTACTCCTGCAGCTCGGGCGGCAGGGTAATGCTCTGGATGGAGAAATCGGTGATTTCAATGCCAAAATCGTTAAAGAAATCTGAGATGCGGGGTAGCAGCGCCTGCACAAATTCGGTTTTGTTGGCTTGCATCTGCACAAAGGAGAAGTCGTGCTCGGCCATTTCAGCCACAATCTCCGTAAAGCGGTCCACCAGCTTGCCACGTATCAAGCCCTCCACATCGCTGAGCGCCAGCACGGGAGCCGTACCTGCTACTTCGCGGAAGAATTTTTCGTAGTCGGTCAGGCGAAAGTTGTAGGTGCCAAAAGCGCGAAACTCCACCTGCCCAAACTTGCTGTCGGGTATGGTTACCGGGCTGGGGGTTCCCCATTTGTTGGCGGTAAACTGCCGCGTGTTGAAAAAGTAAATATCAACCTTAAAGGGAGAGTTAAAACCGTACTTCCAGGAATTGAGCGTAGTGAGAATGGGCATGTTGCGTGTGGTGAGCTCATAGCGGCCCGGCTCGAAAATATCGGCCATTTTGCCCTCATTCACCAGGGCTGCCACCTGCGACTCGCGCACGGTGAGCTGGGCCCCCATTTTGATTTCTTTGTCCTGATCGGGGAACTTCCACATAATGGTGTCGCGGGTAAAATCGACCCATTCTATTACGTCTATGAATTGTCCCTTGATAAAGTCAAATAGTCCCATTGTTACATTTGGTTATAAAGTGCGTCTAAATATAAACAATTAGTTTGTTTTTTTCCTTGTGATGCAAAGAACTTTTGCTGGTCACGCCCCTCATCTCAAAAAACTGCGAAAAATACAGGGTGCCAGCACTACCGGCAAGACGTACAGCAGCATGCGATGTTACGGAAACAATGACAAAAATCAGTATAAACCCTTAACAAAAATCATAAAAAACTTGTCAGTTGTGTCACCTCTCATGCATACTTTTTAACCTATTTTACGTACCAAGCAAGTGAAAAACAAGTATTTCCAAACTCGATTATTACATCAAAATATCTAAGATTATGGTAAAAAATATTGGCATTAGGATGATAGTGTGCATACTGGCTCTGGGTGGAGCACTTTATGCACAAAAAGCGCCCTCCGGCATACAAGAAAAGCTGGATGCAGGGCAGCTTACCCAGGCCCACCAGGCTGTGAACCAACTGCTTGAAAAAGACCGAAAGAATCCGGAGCTCTACTACTGGAAGGGGTACATAGAGCTGGAAATGGACAAAACCCAGGCTGCCCGCGAGAGCTTTCTGGCCGGGATAAAAATACGTGGCAAATATGCGTTCAACCATGTGGGACTGGCCAGGGTGTTATTCCGCGAAGGGAAAAAAGACGAAGCCAAAGCCGAGCTGGAGCTGGCCCTGCGCTACGACGATGGGAAGACGCCCGACGTGCGCCTGGCCGTGGCCAGTGCGTACATTGAAGGGGGAGCTTACGGGGATGGAAAAGTGGTATTGTACAAGCTTCAGAGCGATTTCCCCAAAGATCCACGGGCCTTTATTTTGCTGGGCGATTATTACTGGAAAACCAAGGCCAATAGCCTGGCCATTATGCAGTATGAGCAGGCCATACAGCTGGACCCCACCTACGTGCCGGCCTATGTACGCCTGGGGCAGCTCATGATAGAGGAGCAAAAATACAATGAAGGCATCGCCAAACTCAACAAAGCCATTGAGATGGACCCCAACTATGCCGACGCCTACCGCTACCGGGGCGAACTCTACGCCAAAGCCCAGCGCTTTGAGCAGGCCAAAGAAGACTTTCGCCAATACCTGGAGCTGGCCCAAAACGACCTTAAAGCCCGCGACCAGTATGCGGCCTTTCTCTTCATGGTGGATGACTATGAAGGGGTCATACGCGAATACAAGGCCCTTGAAGAGCAGGGCTATACCTCCTGGCGCATGTACCGCCTCATGGGTTATGCCTATTACGAACTGGGCCAGTATGAGCAGGCCAAAGCAAGTCTTGAGCGCTTCTTTGAAGAGGCAGAACCTTATTTTTACATAGCTGATGATTACCAGTACTATGGCAACACCCTGCTGGCACTAAAGGAATATGACAAAGCCGATACTTATTTTGCCAAGGCCATAGAGCTGGACCCCGACCGGGCCAGCCTGTACTACGACCTGGCCCGTCGCTTTAAGGACGAAAAGCAATACGCCCTGGAAGCCCGCTACCGCGAAAAATTCATGGAATATGTAGATGAGCCCACCAGCGGCAATTACCTCGCCCTGGGAATTGCCCACTACAATGCCGGTGATTACGAAAAAGCGGCCGAAGCCTTTTCCGAGTCGGTATCGCTTGCTCCCGGGGATGCCAATGGCTACATCTGGCAGGCGCGCGTGAGCCAGAAGCTGGACCCCGATGACGAGTCGGGAAATAAGGTAGCCGCCGCCGAAGAGGCTGTAAAATTGCTGGGCCAAAAACTCGAAACCGAGGGCGAACTCAGCAAGTGGGAACTGCGGCAGTACATCAATTTCTGTATGCTGCTCACTTACCACTACTATGCACCAGATGAGCATGGCGTGGGCAATTGCCAGGCTGCAAAACCCTACGTGGAAAAAATTACGAGCCTCACAGAAAAATATCCCGACATTACCAGCATGGAAGGATACGATTTCGTCCAGTCACTGGTCGATTATTGCAACCAGTGAGGCCGGAGGAAGAACGACAAAAAAGCCGGTAAATCAGCTGATTTACCGGCTTGTTTTGCGTGCGGATGAAGGGACTCGAACCCCCACGGTGTTGCCACCACTAGACCCTGAACCTAGCGCGTCTACCAATTTCGCCACATCCGCTTTTCAGGTGGCGCAAATATATGACTATTTTCTGTTTCGGAGCAAGATTTTTTTTAATTCCTACCTAAATTTCCCACTTCACAGGCGTATATTGCTCACTGATGTTTAGCCTTTGGTTCAGATTGGTCTGCTTTTCCCTTTTCTGTTGCTGGCAGCTCGCACTGCCTGCCCAGTCATGCCTGGTGTTGTCGCACCAACGCAAAGCCCTTCAGCACTTCTATTATCCGGGCGATGCCATCAGGGTGCAGTTGAAGTCTGACAAAAGCAGGCACTACGGCTTCATAGAGGCCGTGACAGACTCGGTGTTGATTTTGCAAAAAACCATCGTATTTCCCCGCCCGGGCGAACCCCTGGAAGATACCTACCGGGAATGGGTTCCCCTGCACGATATACGCCTCATTTACAAAGACCCCATGAACACCTGGGACGTATGCCGGCAGTTTTTTTATGCAGGCACCATCATGGGTGGCAGTGCCCTTATAGGGGTGGTGGTCATCAACACCCTGGTATTTGGCGTCACGCCGCCCATAGGAGCGTTTATTGTCGTTTCAGGTTTGCTGGTATCGGGTATAATCGTTAAATATGCCGGCAGAGATCATTACAAGATTGGCAAACGCTGGCAACTTGCAGTCAGGGAAAGCCCGCTTCAGTTTGAAACCAGCAGGTAAAGTGCTGTGGCGGGGCGGGTAGGCTCAACCCAAAGCTGCACAACTGCGTTGTGAAGGTAAATCCCGCTTCATTATGCGCCTACTTTTTTTCTGGTTATTGTACGTGCTGCTGGCCGGCCATGCCGTCGGTCAAAAATACCTGGCCCTGGAAAACACACGGCAATTTTACCGCATCGTGTTTCAGACAGGCGACCACATTTCCTTTCGCACACACGATTCCAAAGCCGAGTTTGGGGGCGTTATACAATCAGTGGACGACTCCATGCTGGTGATCGTGATTGTGGTAAGGCTGGAGGAAGGGGGCGAAACCACCAACATCAAGTACGAGGATTCGGTGCCGCTGAGAGAGATCAAATCCGTGCGTTACCAGCGGGGAGGATACTGGCAGTTTTTCCGCAACCTCTACGGTGGGGGAACGGTGGTAGGCGGCGCGGCCCTGCTGGGCATTACGGGCATCAATTACCTCACCGACAAGCAACGTACCCCCATTGACCGGCAGGCCGTCAACATCACCCTGGGCATGATGGC
>RFHT01000286.1 GCA_003696835.1 Bacteroidota bacterium | reverse complement strand
TGCTGGCTGGCAAAAATGCCAAAGGCGTGCTGGTGTTTGACTGATGCGTTTATAACAAGAAAGAAGGTGAAGAGAGCATTTTTTCAAAAAAATGAGGGCGAAAAGTGAGCAAATATTAAATTTGAAAGACGAACAATGAACACCGCACGCCATAAATTATCCCCACCCGTTTTGCTGCTGGCTATTTGCCTCTGCCTCTGCCTGCTTCGGTGTCAACCCGCTTCAGAGCCGGAATACCGCTTCCGGGTGAGTTTGCTCATGAATGAACAACACACCTGGTACAAAGCCTTTGTGCACTTCAAGCACATACTGGAGCAACGCTCCAATGGCAGGATTCGCGTAGAGGTTTACCCCTCCGAACAATTGGCCAAAGAAATTGAAGCCATACGCATGATACAGGCTGGCATCATCGAAATGACCGTTACCAGCTCCCTCATGAGCAACTGGATTGAAATAGCTGCATTTTGCGAAATGCCCTTCCTGCTGCGCGACACCACGGATATGAAGGAGCTGATCAATGGACCATTGGGAAAAAGAATAGAGCGTGAAATGCTGGAAAAAACCGGCCTGCGACCCGTGGCTTATTTTCCCCGAGGGGCACGCCACCTCACCTCCAACCGCCCCATCCGCCATCCCGACGAACTCAAGGGCCTGATACTGCGCGTGCCCAATGTGCCTTCCTTTGTGGTGGCCTGGGAAGCCATGGGTGCCAAACCCACTCCCATGGCCTTTTCCGAAGTATTTACCGCCTTGCAGCAGGGAACGGTGGAAGCCCAGGAAAATCCTTTCGACCTCATCCTCACCTCCAGCTTCTCAGAGGTGCAAAAATACATCAACCTCACCGGGCATGTCATTAGCTGGGGCTACGCCGTAGTGGGTGAAAAGCAATTTCAACAATTGCCCCACGACCTTCAGACCCTCTTCCTGCAAGCAGCTAAGGAAATGCAGGCCTATGAACACGCCCTCTTTCTCGCCAGCGAAAGAAGCATACAGGACGAACTCAGGCGCCAGGGTATGGAGTTTATTGAGGTGGATAAAGCAGCTTTTCAGGAAAAATGCGGCGATGCCATTTACAACAGCCTTTCGCCAGCCATGCAGGAAGTGTACAGCGAATATCTTCAAAGCCGGCATTAGCCCTGCTGCAGCAGTTTCTGCCGCCTGCGCCGGTAAAAATGCCGGTGTGGAAAGGTGGCAAGGGGAGGAAGCGGAGCTTCGGCCCTTGACCATCCCTGCCTCAACCGCTGAAGTTCCAGCTGTATGCTTTCCTCCCCTTTGCGCATAGCCCAGTGATGATTGAAGGAAAACAAGGGCTTCAGCAGAAAAGAAAAATACCGGAACAGGGGCTTATTCGCTTGTATTTGCCAGTCGTAGCGCACTTCCACCATCTCCCCACTTTGCCTGAGTTCCCATTTGCCTTCTCCTTCCAGGTCGCCACTGGCCCGTATGTGAAAGCGATGTGGAAAGTCTTCCAACGTACGTACAAATGACCAGCGTATCGTATAGGGCAGCCAGCCTTTGGTGTACAGGTGGTACCGGCTTTGCCCGTGCTGCTCTTCTTTTTGCACATCGAGGTAAACTGCCGGCCACCAAAAGGGTAAATCCAGCGGGTGCTGTATCAGCCGGGCTACGTCTTCTATGTGCCCTTTTACCCTCCAGTGGGTTGTAAAGTGGTAATCAGGAGCAGCCATATCCTATTGTTGGTGAAACAGATAAGGTATATACGAAGGCCAACACCTATACAGATTCCAGCCGGAAGCAAAATTCAAAAAAAATGTCCTTCCCCACGTGGAAGAAGAACACTTCGTTTAGTCTGAATACATAAAATCCGAAGCAGTACGTTAGGATGCCTTTAATCCGGTAGGGACAGTGCTTCATGAATGATGGAAGAATGACAATCACTGGGAACAGGTGTAGCCATAAGGTACATATTTTTGTGGAAAAATGAAAATTTGGGCACGCGAAAAAATAAATCCCTGCCTTTGCATTACTGAATTCTTAATTTTGTTTCTATGAACATTGAACTCCAGGATGGGCATATACAGCTAATAGAGGAATTTATTCCCCAGAAGCAGGCCGACCTCTATTTACAGGCACTGCTGGAGCAGGTGCAATGGGAGCAGCGAAGCATTCGCTTATTTGGCAAATCCTTTCTCCAGCCACGGCTTACTGCCTGGTATGGCGACCCCCAAAAAACCTATACCTATTCCGGTATCAGCTGGGAGCCCCTGCCCTGGACGCCCCTGCTGCTGGAAATGAAGGACCGGGTGGAGCAGGCCGCCCAACACCCTTTCAATTCCGTCTTGCTCAACCTCTACCGCAACGGACAGGATAGCATGGGCTGGCACAGCGACGACGAGCCAGAACTGGGCAAAAACCCCTGTATTGCCTCGGTGAGCCTGGGGCAGAGCCGGACTTTCCACCTCAGGCACCGCTCCCGGCCGCAAGCCAAACCCCTCCACCTGCTGCTCACCCACGGCAGCCTGCTGCTGATGCAGGGCAGCCTGCAGCATCATTGGAAGCATCAGCTGCCCAAAAGCCGCAAAAAAATGGGCCCACGCATCAATCTCACCTTCCGCTATATTCACTGATTTGAATTACAGCCGATAATTTTCGTACTTCGGGCATGCAATTAGATGAAGCAAAAGAAAAATTTATTCAGGCCTGGGGAGCCCTGGGCTCCAACTGGGGCATCAACCGCACCATGGCCCAGGTGCACGCCCTCTTGCTCATCTCCCCGGAATCCCTCTCCGCCGACGAAATCATGGAAGCCCTGAACATCTCCAGGGGAAATGCCAACATGAACCTCCGGGCCCTCATCGACTGGGGCCTCGTAAACAAAGAACACAAGGCCGGCGAAAGAAAAGAGTACTTTTATGCCGAAAAGGATATTTGGCAGGTGGCCAAACAGGTAATCATGGAGCGCAGAAAACGCGAGCTCAAGCCGGTGCTCAAGGTACTGAAGGATGTCAAAAAGGTAGAAACCGATGAGCAGGACCCCCATGCCCGCGCTTTTGTAGAATCGGTCGAAAACCTCGAAAAAATTGTGTCCCAGGCCGATAAACTCCTGGAATTATTCATTCAAACCGACCAAAACTGGCTGCTCAACGCCATCCTCAAGCTGGCAAATACCTCCAAAAAGTAAAGCTATAGTATCTATTCAGTATATACCTGCTGCAAAAAAGGGGGAATACCCCAATAGTGCCTTCATGGACCATGCATACATGAAACTTTGTTTTTGTCAACCACCCCCCGGCCCCTCGT
>RFHT01000285.1 GCA_003696835.1 Bacteroidota bacterium | reverse complement strand
TTTGCTATGGGTAACATTCAGGGTAACATTCATACCTTCCTTAGGTACTCCTTATTCTATTGTTCTCCCCCAGCAGTATTTCAAAAAAAAGGTATAGTCGAAAAATTATATTTATGAATATACAACTATTCATCATCGCATATTGGTATTGTTGGTTGATTATTTCTCGTTATGCAGCATAACAGATATTATTACCGGATATTTTTAATCATTTCAGATTTTATCCTGCTGGGCTTATCCTGCAAGCTTGCCTATTACATCCGGTTTGGTCACCACCATTACGAGCAATTCTATGCCTCATTCTTCATCATTTTCAGTCTGGCATGGGTGGGGGCTGGGCTCTTTCACAGGGTATATGAGCTGGAGCACATTTTCAATCTCAAAAAAATCACATCCCGCCTGCTGCTCACCCTGTTTACCCAACTGCTGTTCATTTGTTTATTCATCGTAAGCTTTAAGGCTTACTACTTTTCGAGGATATTTCTTCTCTCGGCCTATACAGCCAGTATGGGCTCCATTCTGATATTCAGGCTGATAATGGGCCTGCTTTACAGCTACTACCAGAACCTGAGTTATTCAAAAAGAAAGATTGTGCTGGTGGGCACAGGAGAAACAGCTGGTTCTCTTTTTGACTTTTTCTCAACCCAGGACGCCACTGTTTTCCGGTTTTTGGGAAATTTTGATGCACAGGATGACAAAAACTATGTGGTCAAGCAATTGGATGAACTCAAGCAGTTTTGCCTCAGGGAAAAAGTCAATGAGCTGTACTTCACCCTGCCCAACAGTCCGGGGCACCTCATTGATGAGATTGCCCACTTTGCCGACCAGCATTTTATACACTTTCGGATCATCACCCACTTTGACCTACTGGAGCGCAAAGATGTGGAGGTGGAATTTTATGGGCGGGTACCCATTATCCGCTTAAGGAAAGAACCGCTTAGCTACTTTGGCAACCGCCTGCTAAAGCGAACCTTTGATATGGTCTTTTCCTTGCTTGTCATACTCACGGTTTTTCCCATCCTCTTTCCCATCATCGCCCTGTTGATCAAGCTGGATTCCAGAGGACCGGTGTTTTTCAAACAAAAACGCAGCGGATGGCGAAACAACCAGTTTGCTTGTTACAAGTTCAGAACCATGGTCATCAATAAAGAAGCCGATACCCGCCAGGCCACCAAAAATGATAAGCGGGTAACCCGGGTGGGCAGGTTTCTGAGAAAGACCAATCTGGATGAACTGCCGCAGTTCTTCAACGTGCTAATGGGGCAAATGTCGGTAGTGGGTCCTCGGCCTCACCCCCTGAAGTTGACCGAAGAATATGCCCAGCGCATTGAAAAATACCTGGTGCGGCATTTCATCAATCCGGGGGTTACGGGCTACGCCCAGGTAAACGGCTACAGGGGGGCCACCATTGACCCCTCCCTCATGCAAAAACGGGTGGACTACGACACCTGGTACCTCCAAAACTGGAGTTTATGGCTGGACATCAAAATCATCTTCCTCACAGTCTGGAACATGGCCAAGGGGGAAGAAAATGCATATTAATTCAAAAACTGAGAAAGGAGAACCTTCAACAACAGAGACATGTTTGAAAAACGACATCTTTTCGCCGTCGATTATGCCATCGTGGATTACGAATCGGCCTCAGAAGAGATCCT
This sequence comes from Bacteroidota bacterium, assembly GCA_003696835.1. Lineage (GTDB taxonomy): Bacteria > Bacteroidota > Bacteroidia > J057 > J057 > J057. The sequence goes on along the minus strand of RFHT01000285.1, from coordinate 5,384 downwards.
ACGCCATGCACGTGCACGCCAGAGTTTTGGCGTGAGTGCTCTGGCCGTTCACGGCCTGATGGAGTCGGTATGGGATGCAGACCTTCGAAGGCTGGTCAACAAAATCGACATGGTAGTGGCTGACGGGCAGCCTGTACGCTGGGCACTGAACAGCCTATACAAAGTGGGATTGAAAGACCGCGTGTATGGTCCCGAGCTGACCCTTCGGGTACTGCAAAAAGCCAACCAGCATGGGCTAAAGGTATATTTGTATGGCAGTACGGCCCGCACCCTGGGGCAGTTCCAGGCTTTTATTGAGCGCGAATTTCCGCGTATCGACATTTGCGGCATACATGTGGACCGCTTCCGGGAGGCTACAGAAGAAGAAGACCTTCAGGACATAAAAAAGATCAATGCCTCAGGTGCACATATTGTGCTGGTGGGGCGGGGATGTCCGCGACAGGAGCGCTGGGTAGCCAACCACCTGGGTAAAGTGAATGCTGCCATGATGGCCGTAGGCGCCGCTTTTGATTTTCATGCGGGTACCGTAAAGCAGGCCCCTGCCTGGGTTCAGCGCAGAGGGCTGGAATGGCTTTTCCGGCTGGTACAGGAGCCCGGGAGGTTGTGGAAACGCTACCTCACCACCAACAGTTATTTCATTTTTTTATTTCTAAAACACAAATTATCTTTTTCAAAATAAATGTCAAACAACAAAACGATTATTGTAACCGGCTCTAGCGGATTAATTGGAAGCGAAGTGGTAACATACTACTGCCAGCTTGGATGGACCGTGTATGGCTTCGACAACAACATGCGGGCCGATTTCTTCGGCCCGGGAGGAGACACCCGCTGGAACCAGCACCGCCTTGCCAGTACCTACCCCAATTTTCAGCACATCGAACTGGACATCCGGGATAGAAAACACGTGGCTCAGGCCTTGCAAAGCATTGTGCCGCATGCCATTGTACACACTGCCGCCCAGCCCAGCCACGACCTGGCCGCCAGCCGGGCCTTCGACGACTTTGACGTCAATGCGATGGGCACCCTCAACCTGCTGGAGGCTACCCGCCACCATTGCCCGGAAGCCATTTTTGTACACCTATCTACCAACAAGGTGTATGGCGATGCCCCCAATTACCTTAAGCTGGTAGAGCAGGAAAGTCGCTGGGACTATGCCGATGAGGCCTACCAGCACGGCATCAGTGAAGACTTTGGCATCGACCAGTGCAAGCACTCCATTTTTGGCGCCTCCAAAGTAGCTGCCGACATCATGGTGCAGGAGTATGGCCGCTATTTCAATATGCATACCTGTTGCCTGCGGGGAGGCTGCCTCACTGGCCCCAATCACTCCGGTGTACAGCTGCATGGCTTTCTCAGTTACCTCATTCGCTGCAACCTCGAGTCGCGCAAATACACCATCTTTGGCTACAAAGGCAAGCAGGTGCGCGACAACATCCACTCCCTGGATGTGGTGCGATTCATTGATGAATTTATCAAGGCACCCAGGATCGCAGAGGTGTATAATATTGGGGGTGGCAGAGAAAACTCCATCTCTATACTCGAGGCCTTCAAGCTGGCAGAAAGCATCTCAGGCAAGAAAATGGTGTATGATTATGACGAAAACAACCGCATAGGGGACCATATTTGCTATATCTCCGACTTGCGGAAAATGAAGGCGCATTATCCCAACTGGCGTATTACCAAGAACCTTCAAACTACCTTTGAAGAGATTTGCGAATCCTGGGAAAGAAGGGCTAAAGAAAAAGCCAACATTTGAGCTTTCATTTTTCACCCCTCACAGACCGGAGTCAAATGGATCATTACGACGAAAATTACTATTCCTGGTACAGAAGAATTGGGGAGTTTGGCGGCGAAGCCAATCTCTTCAAATTCAGGAAGTACATTCGCCTTACCGACAGGGTGATAGACTTCGGCTGTGGGGGAGGTTATCTGCTCAAAAACATTGAATGTGCAGAAAAAATCGGCATTGAAATCAGTGAAACGGCCAGGGAGCATTGCAGGGAAAACGGCATTGAGGTGGTTCATTCGGCAGCAGAAATAGAAAATGAATGGGCGGACGTCATCATTTCCAATCACGTACTGGGGCATACCTGCAACCCCTTTGATGAAATCCGGCTGCTGGCCCAAAAATTGAAAACCGGGGGAAAGATGGTATTTGTCTTCCCCCATGAACGGCGCGGCCGCTACAAATCCCATGACGTGAACCAAATCATGTACACCTGGTCGGAGATGAATGCAGGCAACCTCTTTGCCAATGCCGGTTTTGACATTCTGGAAGTAAAAACCCTGAGGCACAGATGGCCACCCAAGTTTCATCTCATCAGAAAAATATTTGGCAGGCGCCTTTTTCATCTGGCTTGCTGGATATATGGCGCCTTCTATGGAAGGACCACCCAAATAAGGGTGGTGGCCCAGAAGCCTCCCAGCATGAACCACAAGTGGGTGCGAACCCACAAAATATTGAACAAACACACATAAATTTCAAGCGAAGCCATGATTTACATAGTGATCCCTGTCTTTAACCGCAAAGAAAAAACCCGCAATTGCCTGCTTTCATTGCGCAAGCAACGAAAGCAGGATTTCCGGGTGATTGTGGTAGATGATGCCTCCACAGATGGTACGGCTGAAATGATTGCCGATGAATTTCCCGAAGTGATACTGCTCAAGGGTACGGGCAATTTGTGGTGGACCGGCTCCATCAACCTGGGGATCAGACATGCCCTTTCACTTTGTGAAGAGCAAGACTACATCATGCCCCTGAATGACGACCTGACGGTGGAGGAAGACTACATTGAGAAATTTTACGCCCTGAGCCGGGCCTACCCCAACAGCCTGATTCAGTCGGTGGTAGCTATTAAGGACGATGGCAGGGCCAGGATTCACGATGGGGGCATCCTTATCAACTGGTTTTCGGCCAAGTTTAGCTCAAAAAATGTAGGCAAGTTGTTATCGGACTTTGCACCGGGGCACGTGGAGCATGTTTCCACCGTTACGGGCCGGGGAGTGCTCATTCCTCAGCGGGTCTTCAGGGAGGTAGGTCTGTACAATGAAAAGCACTATCAGCACCGGGGGGATACCGAATTTCCCATTCGAGCCAGGCGGGCGGGCTATCAACTGCTGGTGGCCTACGACGTGCCGGTGTTTAACTACGTAGAGGACGGCAGCCATATCAACCACCGCAAAAGGTTTAAGCCAGGGGCTATCAAAACGTTCTTTTTTCACGTTTCTTCCAGCTTTTACCTGCCCTGCAGGTTTTGGTTTGCCTACGATACCGCTCCCAACCCTGTACAGGGTACCGTGTTTTTTGTCTTGGATTTGTTGCGAATAAGCAAGTATTTCTTATCCCGATTGAGCTTTTGAGCTATGCGCAGAGTGGTTTTTGTACAAAGAAGCTTGCCCCATTACCGCATTCCCTTTTTGCAGCTGCTTCGGCAGCGACTGCAGGAGGCTGATGTGGCATTTGAGTTTGTATATGCCCGCCCGACGGGGCTCAATGGTGCCAAAAAGGACGAAGTGGATTTACCCTGGGGGCATTGTGTGCCCATACGGTCTGTCAAAATAGGCGGCATGCAGGCTTACTGGCAGGCGGTAAACGGGCATGTAAATAATCAGGACCTCATCATAGCCACCCAGGCCAACAAAGACCTCATCAACTACACCTTCATGCTGAGGCGTAAGTTGAAGGGGCAGAAATTTGCCTACTGGGGGCATGGGCGCAACCTGAAGACCGCTGAGGGAGACATCCGCAACCGCTTCAAAAACTTTTTTCTACGGCAATGCGACTGGTGGTTTGCTTATACCGAAGGGGTGAAGCGTTACGTTGCCAGCCAACATTTTCCCGAAGCCCGCATCACGGCGGTTCAAAATGCCGTGGATACCCGCCAGATGCAGGCCGACTATGCAGCTGTATCTCCCCACAGCCTGGAGGAGCTGCGGCAGCAGCACGGCATAGCCAGCAAACAGGTGGGCATATTTTGCAGCGGCATTTATGCCGAAAAAAAGATTCCTTTTTTGCTGGAGGCCTGCCATAAAATCAAGCAGGCCCTGCCTGAGTTTCAGCTGCTGGTGGTGGGCGCCGGGCCAGAAGCTCATTTATTTGAAAGCGCAGCTGCCCGGCATGAATGGATTCACTATCTGGGGCCCAGGTTTGGCCCCGAAAAGGCCGCTCTCTTCAAGCTGGCATCGGCTTACCTCATGCCGGGTCTGGTGGGCCTGGGCATATTGGATGCCTTTGCCTTTGAAACGCCCATTATTACCACCCGCTACCCCTATCACAGCCCTGAAATAGAATACCTCGCTCATGGAGAAAATGGCATGATGTGTGAACAGCATATAGAGGAATATGCCAGCTGTGTGGTGCAGGTACTCAGCAATACAGCATTGCGCAGCAGGCTGATAGCCGGCTGCCGCAGGGCAGCTGCAACCTATACCATTGAAAACATGGCCAGCAACTTCGCCAAGGGGGTGCTGCAGTGCCTGGAATTGTAACGTGTAGTAATTTGAAGCTGTCCAGCCTCGTCAAATATACCAGCCTTGCCGCCATTGATTCCCTCCTGAACATCCGTACCACCCTGCCCTACCAAAGCTGTTATGAAGAGCTCATTCCCTTTGCTGAGTTTGACGACATGCATCGCTACGGCTCTGCCCATTACCTCCACCTGTACCGCATTATGCAGCACATCCGCATTTCTCCGGCTGATGTATTTCTCGACCTGGGATGTGGCATGGGCCGGGTATGTTGTTTTGCCGGGCTGTTTCCTTTCAGAAAAAGCATAGGCGTTGACATAGACCAGAGGCTATGCAAAATGGCCAGGGAAAATGCCCGCAGCCTGCGTTTTCGACAGTCTGAAATCGAAATTATTCACGACGATGCCCTGCGCATAGATTTTGAAGAACCCACGGTCTTCTACTTATTCAATCCCTTTGGTGAACAAAGCATGAGAAAATTTCTCGATAAGGTATATGATTCACTCGTGCTCTCCCCCCGCCCCATCCAAATTGTGTACTACAATCCCTTATACAAAGAGTTGTACGAACAGCTGCCCTGGCTTGCCCCCACCCATTCTTATACCACCCTCGTCAACCCCCATGAGGTGAGTTTCTGGCACAATACTTCCTTTGTATGTCCGTAAAAACAACTGGAAAAGGTTCTGGGATGTTTATCAGGCTGTAATACGCTGGGGCTGGCGTATGGAAACAGGGCGTTCATCAGCCGCATTTGCTTGCCGCATTTGCTTCAAATACTCATTCTTCACCAAAAATGTGCACAGAATAACCGCAAAAAATATGGAATTGTATGCACTGTGGCTAAAGCCAAAAATAGCCTCCATAATACCCGAAAGCATGTAGTAAAAAATAAAGGCCAGCAATGCATAGGCAAAGCG
>RFHT01000284.1 GCA_003696835.1 Bacteroidota bacterium | reverse complement strand
TCGGCTGTGATCTCCGCCGGCGGCTGGTAAGGCCCAATGGGATAGCGCAGCCGTTCAAGTTCTGTTGGGGTCATGGTATATGGGTAAATGTATGTATGCCAGGCTGGGCGCAGCGAAGGTGCTTTTGAGCAGATACAGCCCCTACCTGCCTTTGAGGTACAGATTAGCCACTGAGCGTGCTCAGTGGCTAATCTGAAGGCCATCCGGGGCGCATTGTGGAAGGTTCAAAAATATTTTCTCTATTCTTTTACCCTTGCTAAGCGCGCTTTTTGCGTCCGCCTCTGCGGCGCTTGGGTTTATTTTTTGCCTCTTCGGCCAGGCGTTCACAATCCTCCAGGGTGAGGTTTTCGGGATCTACATCTTTGGGGATTTTCACGTTGGCACCGTGATACTTGAGGTAGGGTCCCCACCGGCCCCGGAGTATTTGCACCTCATCGGTAAACTGCACGATGATTTTATTGGCCTCTTCCTCCCGCTTTTTCTTTATGAGTTCAATGGCCCGGTCCAGCTCAATGGTGTAGGGGTCGTCTTCTTCTTCCAGGGAGGCAAAGAAGCTTTTTCCCCACTGCACATAGGGGCCATAGCGGCCGATGTTGGCTTTGACGGGCTCATTTTCAAATTCTCCCAGCAGGCGGGGCAGCTTAAATAGGTCAAGGGCCTCTTCCAGGGTGATGGTCTCCAGCCGCTGGTTGGGCCTCAACTTGGCGTACTGGGGTTTTTCCTCATCCTCCTGTGTGCCGATCTGTATCATGGGGCCGTAGCGCCCGAGGCGGGCAATTACTTTTCGGCCGGTTTTGGGGTCCACGCCCAGCTCCCGTTCCCCTCCTGCGCACTCTGCATTTTCCTTGGTGTGCTCTACCTTGGGTTCAAATTCGCGATAGAATTCCTCTATCATTTTGTTCCAGGCCATCTGGCCACTGGCAATGCGGTCAAATTCTTCTTCTACTTTGGCAGTGAAGGAATAGTCGAGTATGGAGGGGAAAAATTTCACCAGGAAGTCATTGACCACCATGCCCAGGTCGGTGGGAAACAGCTTGGCTTTTTCGGCCCCGGTGATTTCGGTTTTGGTGCTTTGCTGTACCTGGTCGTTGGCCAGCACGAGCTTTTGGAGCTCACGGGGCTGGCCTTCGCGGCTTTCTTTCACCACATACTCCCTTCGCTGAATGGTGGAAATGGTGGGGGCATAGGTGGAAGGCCTGCCAATGCCGAGCTCTTCGAGCTTTTTCACCAAACTGGCCTCGGTATAGCGGGGAGCCGGGCGGGTAAACCGCTGCAGGGCTTCCATGCTTTTGAGGCGCAGCTTCTGGCCTACTTCCAGCGGAGGCAGTACGCCTTTGCTTTCTTCTTCTTCGTTTTCGTCGTCGGTGCTTTCTATGTAGAGTTTGAGAAAACCATCAAATTTGAGCACCTCGCCCGTAGCTTTGAGGAGGGCCTTGTTGGTGGAAATTTCAATGTCCACCGTGGTTTTTTCCAGTTGGGCATCGGCCATTTGGGAGGCCAGGGTGCGTTTCCATATCAGCTCATAGAGGCGTTTGGCGTTGCGGTCGCCCTCGTCCAGCTTACTCAGGGAGAGGTCGGTAGGCCGTATGGCTTCGTGTGCTTCCTGGGCATTGGTGTTTTTGTTTTTATACTGGCGGGTTTTGCTGTATTCCGGCCCAAACTCCTGCTGGATCACGCGCGCAGCCTGCTGGCGGGCATCCTGCGAAAGGCTCACGCTGTCGGTACGCATGTAGGTAATTTTACCCGATTCGTACAGGCTCTGGGCTACGCGCATGGTTTGAGCCACAGAGAAGCTGAGCTTGCGGCTGGCTTCCTGCTGCAGGGTTGAAGTGGTAAAAGGAGGCGGTGGTGATTTTTTGGCTGGTTTGGTTTCCAGCTTTGCAATGGTGTACTCCGCTCCTATGCAGGAGGTCAGGAAGGCATGGGCTTCCTCGCGGGTCTTAAAGGCCTGGGGCAGGCTGGCCTTGATGGTCTTTTTGCCATTGACCCACAACTCGGCTGTAACGCGAAAGGAGGAAGTGGGCTTAAAGTCCATGATTTCCCTTTCGCGCTCCACAATGAGGCGCACAGCCACCGACTGTACCCTGCCAGCAGAGAGGCCGCGCTTGATTTTGCGCCACAAAATGGGAGAAAGTTTAAAGCCCACAATGCGGTCCAGCACCCTGCGGGCCTGCTGGGCATATACCAGGTCGAGGTTAATGGGGCGTGGGTTTTCAATGGCACGGGTAATGGCCGACTTGGTAATTTCGTTGAAGACAATCCGGCGGGTGGTGTTCGTATCCAGGCCCAGGACGCTGGCCAGGTGCCAGGATATGGCTTCTCCTTCCCGGTCTTCATCCGTGGCCAGCCACACCTGGTCAGCAGTTTTGATGAGTTCTTTCAGCTCCTTGATTACCGACTTTTTATCAGGAATTACTTCGTATTTGGGCTCAAAGCCATGTTCCACATCAATGGCGTTGTCGTCCTTGGGCAAGTCCCTTACGTGGCCATAACTGGCCTTTACGGTAAAGTCTTTTCCCAGGTAACGCTCAATGGTTTTGGCCTTAGCAGGCGATTCAACAATTAATAAATTTTTTGACATATTTTGCTTTCCTTTCTGTAGAGAGGTAGGAAAATTTTTGCAATATTAAAAATAATTTAGAAATGAGGAGCCATTATGCCGAACTTTTCAATATACCTGCAAACACCTTATTTCAGGAATAACCTAAGTTTCTCCTTATATTTGGGCATTCAACCAACTCCAAGCCGCTCATAACATGTCATCAACGAATGATTCCCCCATTGTAGTACGCGAGGTAAACTCCGACGAGGAATTTAATCACATCTTCCTCATCCGTACCCAGGTATTTGTGGAAGAAGAAGCCCTTTCGCAGGAAGATGAATACGATGGCTTCGATCATCTGTCGCGGCATTTTCTGGCCTGGTATGAGGGGACCCCTGTGGGCACCGCCCGCCTGCGCAAACTACCTGTGAGCGGCAAGGTGCGACTCGAACGCTTTGCGGTGCTCAAACCCTACCGCCGCCGTGGGGTGGGCTCTGCCATTCTATACAAGCTGATAGAAGAGGTGCCGCCCGGCACCGAAATTTACGTGCACGTACAAACCTACAACATCGATTTTTTTAACAGGCATCACTTCGAGGTGGACAGCGAGGTATTTGAAGAAGCCGGTGTGCCCCATGTGCGCATGGTGTACAGGGAAACATGAGGGGAAGGGACTGGATGCAGGGGACAGGTGACAGGTCACAGGTTACAGGTTACAGGATATCTTGCATCCTGCATCTTGTCACTTGCATCCCGCATCCTGCATCCTGCATCAATAAAAAATGGGATATGCGCGGGGGTCGCTTTCATTCATTATGTCATAAACGGCTTTGAATACGTGTTCCACCTGGGGTTTTGACCAGTAGTCGCCGTCGGTGCCGTAGGCGGCGCGGTGGGCTTTGGCGGTAAGGGTTCTGGGTTCGGAGTCCAGGTATTGATAGCCGCCCTGCTTTTCGAGCACTTGCTGCATCATATAGGCGGTAGCGCCACCGGGTACGTCTTCATCGAGGAAGAGCACGCGGTTGGTTTTTTGGAGCGATTCGACAATGCGGTGGTGCAGATCGAAGGGCAACAGGCTTTGTACATCGATCACTTCCACCTCAATGCCACACTGGGCCAGTTGTTCAGCAGCGCTCATGGCAATGCGGCAACAGGCGCCGTAGGTAACCAGGCTGAGGTCGCTGCCCTGCCGCAGCACTTCGGGCACGCCCAGAGGCAGGGTAAACTCGGCCAGGTTTTCGGGCAAGGGCTCTTTGAGGCGGTAGCCATTGAGTACCTCAATGACAAGCGCAGGCTCGTCGCCCTGAATGAGGGTGTTGTAGAAGCCGGCGGCCTGGGTCATGTTGCGCGGCACCAGCACGTGCATACCACGCAGGGCATGAATGATCATGCCCAGGGGTGAGCCCGTATGCCAGATTCCTTCCAGGCGATGGCCCCGGGTACGCACGATGAGGGGGGCTTTTTGGCCGGCCCGGGTGCGGTAGGAAAGGGTGGCCACGTCGTCGGAAAGGGGCTGCAGTCCGTAAAGGAGGTAATCGAGGTACTGGATTTCGGCTATGGGCCGCAGGCCGCGCAAGGCCAGGCCAATGGCCTGGCCGATAATGGTGGCCTCGCGAATGCCAGTGTCCATCACCCGCAGCTCGCCATACTTGACCTGCAGGCCGGCAAAGCCCTGGTTTACATCCCCCAGCCTACCCACATCCTCTCCAAAAGCCACCAGCCGGGGCTCGCGCTCAAAGAGCTTGTCGAAACAGCGGTTGAGGATTTCAAAGCCACTGAGTAAAGGAGCATCTTCGGCATAGCGGGCCTTTACCTCCGGCACTTTCAGGGGAGAAGCGGAAGTGTGGGTATGCAAATGGGTATTGTAATAATCCGCTGCCTGCGCTTGCAGTTCGTCCCGGAATTGCTTCAACCTGCCAATGGCAGGATGGTGTTCCTTACGCACCAGGAGCAGCACCCGGTGAATGCTTTCCATCAGGTCCTTGCGGTTGAGCTCGGTCATACGCCGGAGTTTGTCGATGTGGGGACGAATCTCCTGCTTGTATGCGCTCTGGTGGGCAATGTCGTGCAGAATAGAAAGCAGCCCGGCTACTTGTTCTTTAATGGGCCCCTGAAATTCCTGCCAGGCTTCGTTTTTGAGTTTGCGTACCAGCTTGCGGTCTTCTTTCTCCCAGCCGAGGAGTTCCTCCTCCGTAGCCATGCCCTGGGCCACTATCCAGCTGCGCATGCGCAGCAGGCAGTCGTATTCCTTTTCCCACTGGAGGCGTTCAGGCGATTTGTAGCGCTCGTGGCTGCCCGAGGTGGAATGCCCCTGGGGCTGGGTTACTTCGGTAACGTGTATGAGGCAGGGTACGTGCTGGCTACGGGCAAGCTGGGCGGCCTGCTCAAAAGTGGTGCACAAAGCGGGGTAGTCCCAGCCTTTGACCACAAAAATCTCATAGCCGGGCTTGCCTTCTTCCCGCTGAAAACCCCTGAGCACTTCTGAAATGCTGGATTTGGTGATCTGAAATTCATTGGGAACGGAAATGCCGTAGCCGTCGTCCCAGATAGCCATCACCAGGGGAGCCTGAATGACGCCTATGGCGTTGATGCTTTCCCAGAAGGGGCCTTCGGCACAGCTGGCATTGCCGATGGTGCCAAAGGCTACCTCATTGCCGTTGATGGAAAAGTCGGTAAAGTGCTTGAGCTCCGGCAGCTTGCGGTAGAGCACCGAGGCCTGGGCCAGGCCCACCAGGCGGGGCATTTGCCCCGCCGTAGGAGAAATATCGGCTGCGCTGAGGTACTGGTCCGTTTGGCAACGCCAATCGCCATTTTCGTCTATCAGTCTGCTGGCCAGGTGGCTGTTCATCTGCCGACCGGCAGAGTTGGGCTCGTGCTCCACGTTGGGGTCGGCATACAGTTGGGCAAAAAATTGCTTGATGGTCATAATGCCCGTAATCATGGCAAAGGTCTGGTCACGGTAATAACCCGAGCGAATATCGCCTGGCTTGAAGGCCCTGGCCATGGCCAGCTGGGCCACTTCCTTGCCATCGCCAAATATGCCAAATTTGGCTTTGCCCGTCAGCACCTCCCTGCGGCCAATCAAACTGGCCTGCCGGCTACGATAGGCTATGCGGTAATCTTCTATTACCTGATCTTTATCAAATTCAGAAGTAAGAGGAGCGTTAATGTCTTCTCTCAACATAATGGATCAGTATTCATGGTTAGTTATGCAGTTTAGCCTTGCAATATACTTATTTTTCGCCTAGCCTTGCAAACCAGGCACCCACTTTATTTGCACAACAATATTACACAAAACAGAAATATGTATTTGTAAATTTGTGAAAGATGGCGCATCCCATACTGGAAACAGCCCGATTGTACCTGCGGCCCTTTGAAGCAAGCGACCTGCAGGCCTACCAGGCCATATTGGCGCAGCCCGCCCTGGCAACATGGCTGGGCAAAAGGGAGGGATTTAGTCCGGCGCAAAGCAAGGCACTTTTGAACAGGCACCTTTCCCACTGCCAGCAATACGGCTATGGCCCAATGGCAGTGTGCTGGAAAACCTCCCGGCAGTTGGTGGGGCATTGCGGCTTGAAATACCGGCCTGAATACCAGGCAGTTGAGCTACTGT
>RFHT01000283.1 GCA_003696835.1 Bacteroidota bacterium | reverse complement strand
GGGTGCTGCCAGGCAGTTTTGGAAGCAGAGGTAAAGTCGCTGTAGCGGGTGCCTATGCCAATGACCAGGTCGGCCTGGCGGGCAATTTCATTGGCGCCGGGGGTACCCGTAACGCCTGCGGCGCCCAGGTTGGCGGGGTCGTCGTAGCGAAGGCAACCTTTACCGGCCATGGTTTCGGCTACGGGAATGCCAGTTTTTTCCACCAGCTGGCGCAGGGCCTCCGTAGCTTCACTGTAAATGACTCCTCCGCCGGCTATAATCATGGGCGATTTGCTGAGGCGTATCCATTCAGCGGCTTTTTGCAGCAACTGGCGGTCGGGTCGGGGACGGGCAACGGGCCATATTTTTTGTTCAAAAAAGTGGGTGGGAAAATCAAAAGCTTCGGCCTGCACATCCTGGGGCATGGCCAGGGTTACAGCTCCGGTTTCGGCCTGAGAAGTAAGCACCCGCATGGCTTCGGGCAGGGCGGTGAGCAGTTGCTCGGGCCGATTGATGCGGTCCCAGTATTTGGATACTGGCTTGAAGACGTCGTTGGCAGAGAGGTCCTGTGAGTAGGGCATTTCGATTTGCTGCAGCACCGGGGCCACGTTTCGGCGGGCGAAGATGTCGCCCGGCAGCAGCAGCACAGGGATGCGATTGATGGTAGCCAGGGCTGCGCCTGTGGTCATGTTGGTGGCACCAGGCCCAATGGAGGAGGTACACACAAAGGTAGAGAGGCGGTTTTTCATTTTTGCGTAGCCCACAGCTGTATGTACCATGGCCTGCTCATTGCGGCACTGGTAGTAGCGAAAAGCGGGCATCTGGTGCAGGGCCTGGCCCAGCCCGGCCACGTTGCCGTGGCCGAAGATGCCAAAGCAACCGGCAAAAAATGCCTGCTGCCGGCCGTCGCGTTCTACGTATTGCTGCATAAGGTAAGCAATGGTAGCCTGGGCTACCGTCAGGCGTTGGGTATTCATGACAATCCTCCTTTTTGGTTAACAAATTCCATGACTTCATCATAAGTGGGCATAAAGTTGGCGCAGCCGTGGCGGGTTACCACAATGGCCCCACAGGCATTGCCCATGCGGCAGGCCTGGTACATATCCCAGCCCTGCACAAATCCATAGATAAACCCTCCTCCAAAGGCATCGCCTGCGCCCAGCACGTTGAGAATTTCCACGGGATAGCCCGGCACCTTTACTTCTTCCCTGCCCTGCTCAAAAATTGAGCAGCCCTGTGCGCCTCTTTTCACGATGAGGGTTTGTACTCCCGCCTGCAGGATACGCTCAATGGCGCGCTGCAGGTTTCCCCGTATTTCGGGGGCCGATATTTGCTGGTGCTCAATGGAAATCTGCTTGCTATCTTCCAGGCTTGCAGCCAGCACCTCTTCCTCTGTACCTATAACTACCTGCAGGCGGGGCAGCAGGGCCCGCACGTACACCCCATAAGCCCGCGGGTCCTCCCACTGGTCGGCGCGGAAGTCCAGGTCGAGAAAGGCAGGCACCTGCTTTTGCTGCGCCAGCTCCGCTGCATAAAAGCTGGCTGTGCGGCTGGGGTCCCGGCTCAGGGCGGTGCCCGAAAGTACCACTACGCGAAAATTCTGTATGGGCGTGGCCTTTACGTGGTCGATGTTCACATAGATGTCTGCGGCATTGTGCCGGTAATACACCAGCGGAAAGCGGTCGGGTGGCTCTATGCCCAGGAGCACGGCCGAAGTGCGGGCCTGCGCGATGGTGGGGATAAAAGCCGTTTCAATGCCTTCTTTATGGAGGAAATGGCGAATAAACTTACCCACCTGGTCGTTGCCCAGGGCAGTGAGCAGGGCCGTTTTGAGCCCCAGGCGCCGGGTTTGAACCGCAATATTGAGGGAGGAGCCCCCCACAAAAGCGCCAAAGGAAGTGATTTCCTCAAAAGGTGCCCCTATATCCCTGGAGTAGAGGTCGATGGAAGAGCGGCCAAAGGTGAGCACATCGTATTGCATGGGGGGTCATTTGGGTAACATACAGGCAATTTACAGTCCGTGGGCTTGTGATTCATCATTCATCTGAGCCGTAACCAGCGGCAGACGGGGGTCCTGCCCCTTCCAACTGCCGTAAATCCAGGCGTGGTCGGGGTCGTCGGTATTGGCCAGGGACTGGTCGCTGCCGGTGAGGAAGTTGAGGTAATAGACGTGGTAGCCGTGACCTGCCACCACGGGGTGGTAGCCACGGGGCACCAGCACCAGCTCGTTGTTACGTACGCGTATCAGCTCGTCCAACTCGCGGTCGTAGGTATATACCTGCTGCAGGGCGAAACCCTGCGGCTTGTCGATTTTGTAGAAGTAGGTTTCTTCCAGCCTGGCTTCAATGAGGCGGCCGTTTTCGTCCAGGGTGCGCACATCGTGTTTGTGGGCGGGAAAGGAGCTCCAGTTGCCTGAGGGAGTGTACACCTCCACTGCCACCAGGCGGTGGCAGTCGAAGCCCGGCTGTATGAGGCTGTTGATCTGGCGGTTGGCATTGTCGCCGCCCCGCAGCTCGATGGCGGCCTCTTCCGGCATTTTTAGGCAGGGCGGATGGTCTTCGTCCGTTTCGCACCAGCCGTAGGCGATGTCCAGCCATTCGCTTTCAGCTGTGAGGGTAAACTGGGTATTTCTGGGTATATACAGGGTGTGGGCAATGCCACTGAACACATCCCGGCGCCCGTTTTGAGTGGACCAGTTGCCTTTACTGGAAGTCACCGAAAAATTGCCGCCCAGCAGGATGATGCCCAACTCGTGCCCGCCGGTATCCCAGCGCCATTGCTCACCCCGCTTCATGAGCCTGGCTTCAAAGTTGAGAAATTCCCACCCGGCCTCCTCGCGCGTGATGCGCTGGTAAACGCCCGTTTCTCCAAGGGGTCTTCTTAGCAGGGGAGAGGTATGCATATTTGATGGTTTTTGGGAAATTGGGTTTATTATGTCAATAAAAGCAGAAATTTTCACAACAAAAATGGCAATCGTTTGAAAAAATCCCCTCAAAGCCTGCCAAACTGTTTTATATTTGCCTGTGTATCATTCGCGGCCCGTTTCCGTTAATGAGGAGGAATTTGTTTTTTTATTAACCATTGTAAAAATATGAACACATTTCTGAAAAGTCTATTTGTATGCTTATGGCTAACAGCTGGTATGGCTGTGGCTGCCCTGGCACAGAATGAAGTGGTGGGTGTCTGGCTCACCCAAGACCAGGATGCACACGTAGAAATTTACAAAGAAGGCAACAAATACTACGGCAAGGTGGTTTGGCTGAAAGTTCCCAATGATGAGCAGGGCAAGCCCCGCACCGATATCCACAACGATGACGAAAAGCTGCGCAATCGACCCATCATGGGCCTGGTGGTGATGAAGGATTTTGTGTATGATCCGGAAGATAAGGAATGGGTGGATGGTACGGTGTATGATTCCAAAAGTGGTAACACCTACAGTGGCTACCTCAAGATGCTCGACAACGGCAACCTCTACATGAAGGGCTACATACTGGGCATGCGTTTTCTGGGACGCTCCAATGAGTGGACGCGCGTGAAGTAGGAGGGGAAATTTCCGGTTGCCAAATGGGTAGGGTGAAGATATTTTCCTAAATTGGAAAAAAGAAAAGCACCACAATATGAAACAGTACCAGGGGATAGGCATGATGTCCGGCACTTCCATGGATGGGCTGGATATTGTGTGTTGTAAGTTTACAGAAGAGGAACCGGAGCAATACCAGTATGAATTATTGGCGGCCGAAACCATCGACTTTGACCCAAAATGGGAAGCCCGGCTGAAGCACCTGCCGGCACAACCGGCAGAGGTGTACGCCAAGACGGATGTGTATTTCGGGCACTGGCTGGGCAGGCAGGTCAAAGCCTTCATTGAGCGGCATGGGCTTCAGCCCGATTTTGTGGCTTCTCACGGCCAAACCATTTTTCACCAGCCGGAGAAAAGCTTTACTGCCCAGATTGGAGATGGTGAAACCCTGGTGGCCTACCTGAATTGCCCTTTGGTATGCAATTTTCGCAACAAAGATGTAGCCCTCAAAGGAGAAGGGGCTCCCCTGGTACCGCTGGGTGAAAAGTACCTTTTCCCCCCCGACCACCTCTACCTCAACCTGGGCGGCTTTGCCAATATCAGCCTGAACGGCCGCGCCTTTGACGTATGTGCCTGCAACATTGTGCTCAACTATCTGGTGCGGGAGCATGAGGCGTCTCAGGCTTTTGACGAGGGCGGAGCCATTGCCGCCTCCGGCCATTTGGATGAAAACCTGCTCAGCGCCCTCAATGGCTTGCCATATTATCGCCAAAAACCACCCAAAACTCTGGGCTGGGAATGGGTGAGCAGGCATATCCTGCCCCTCATTCGCCGTGCCAGGCCCCGCCTGTCCGATGCCCTGCATACGCTGGTACACCATATCGCCATTCAGAGTGCATACGCCGTGGACAGCCTGCAGGGGGCGGGCAAGCCCATCATCATTACCGGCGGTGGGCGCCACAACACTTTTCTCATGCAACAACTCCGGGAACAGCTGGCATCGCGGCAGGTGGAAATTGCCGATCACCTTCCTGCCGAAACCATCGACTTCAAAGAGGCCATCATCTTTGCCTTTTTGGGCCTGAGGGTGTTGCAGGGAAAAGCCAATGTGCTCAAAGAAGCTACGGGGGCCGAAGTGGCGGCCCCCTGCGGCTCGGTTCATTTACCGCCGATAGGCAGTGAGCGCTTTGCCCTGCTTTGATTCTCCATTCCTTATCCATTAAGCACAATAAGAACATCCAAACATGAAAAAAATCATCCTTCTTCCATTGATTCTGCTGTTTGTATGCCATAGTGGCTTCTCCCAGCAAGTCGAACTCCCCACCGACTACCTCAGTGCCGAGTTTCACCGTGGGCGCCGGGATGCCCTGCGCAAGCTGCTGCCCCCCAACACGGTAGCGGTCTTGTTTGCCAACCCGGTGCGCAACCGCGCCAATGATGTGGACTATGTGTATCATCAGGACCCCGATTTTTACTACCTCACGGGCTACAACGAGCCCAATGCGGTGCTCTTGCTCTTTTCCGAACCGCAGCAGGATGGGCAGGGCAATAGTTTTGATGAAATCATATTTGTACAGCCCCGCGACCCCTACAGCGAAATGTGGAATGGACGCCGATTGGGGGTAGAAGGGGTAAAACAGCAGCTGGGCTTTAGCCAGGTGTATGAAAATACCGATTTCAAGGATTTCAATATGAACTTTGGCAGCTTTGATAAGGTGTATTTTTACGACTTTCACAACGATGTGCGCGACAGTAAGCGCAATACGGGGGATTTGTACGACCTCATTGCCGGTTTTAAGCAAAAGGCGAATTACCCTTCCGATTACGACGCCAGCAAGTACCAGGTATATGACATTATTCGCTCCACCGACATAGAAAACAAGGCCAATGTGGCCCAGGAAATCGGCCGCATCACCCGCTTTAACCCCGCCCTGAACGACGACCCCATTGTATTGCGCTACAAGGATGCGGGCAATGAGCATGCCCTGAAAAAAGTACAGGAAGAAGTGCCCCACAGCAACCTGGATGGCTACAGCCTGAATTATATGATGGCAAATTTGCGGGAAGGTAAGCTACCCGAAGAGCTGAAGTTGCTCAAAAAGGCGGTGGAAATTTCCTGTGTAGGACAGATTGAGGTGATGAAGGCCATGCATCCGGGCATGTCGGAGTCGGAGATACAGGGCATACACGAGTTTGTATTCAAAAAATATGGGGCCGAATATGAAGGCTACCCCTCCATAGTAGGCAGCGGACACAATGGCTGCATTTTGCACTATATCGAAAACAACCGGCCTGAGGTAGGCGGCGACCTGGTGCTCATGGACCTGGGCGCTGAGTACCACGGCTACACGGCGGATGTCACCCGTACCATTCCTGCCGACGGCACCTTCACGCCTGAGCAGAAGGCCATATACGACCTGGTATATGAAGCACAGGAAGCGGCATTCAAAGAATGCCGCGTGGGCAACCCCTTCTGGGCGCCCCACCGGGCCGCCCAAAAAGTGATTGACGAAGGCCTGGCCCGGCTGGGCATCATCAAGCCGGGGCAGCGCCACAACTATTTCCCCCACGGCACCTCCCACTACCTGGGGCTGGACGTGCACGATAAAGGCACTCGTGGTGCATTTAAACCCAACACAGTTATTACGGTGGAGCCGGGCATTTACATCCCCCACAACAGCGACTGCGACCCCAAATGGTGGGGCATTGCGGTGCGCATTGAGGACGATGTGCTCATTACAGAAGAGGGCTGGGTAAACCTCTCGGCCATGGCGCCCCGCAAGTCTGAAGAAATTGAGGCCCTGATGGCCCAGCCCAGTGCCCTGGATGACTTCAAACTGCCCGATCTGGAATAGGGGGTATGGCTACTCCTGCTGCTGAGCTGCACCTATTGAGGAGGCTCATCTATTTGCTGTACAATAAAAAAGCCCTCTTCTCCCTGGGGCTGGTAGAGCGGCATAACCAGCAGGCCAGAAGTAGGGCATTTGACGGCTCCGTTTTTGTCGCGGGCCAGGGGCTCGTTTTTATACACCTGATGGAAGTTGGTATAGCCCGGGTACATGTGAAAGCGGTCGTCCGGGCTTATGGCATGGCGGTAGGTTACCTGCACGTAATGGGGCAGGTGGCGGGCTGCCGTAATGAGGCGCTCGTGGTAAATTTCGGTTTCCGGCACATGCTCGGGCAGTATGCAGCCAGCCTGCTCCAGCAGCAGCCAGATAGCGGCTTCGTGAATATCTACGGAGCGGGGGTCGTCGTGCTGGCCCGCTTCAAACGCCAGGCCTTTTATGCCCATGTCTTCTATGTACACATTGGTGGTGGTGGAGAGAGAGTTCATGAGGTTGAAAATCACCGGCGCATGCAGGGCCGAAGCCAGTTCGCGGTTATAAGCATCGTTGGATACTATGCTGAACAGCCCGCCGGGCGCAGAGGTGGTGTGCAAATCGATGAGCAATTTTTCCCCCTCCGCCTCTTCCAGTAGTCGCTCAATGAGGTCGAGCAGCTCCAAGAGCTGCTGCTCTTCGGTATTGCGCTGCTGCGCATCCAATGCACGCACCCGGGCTATTTCGCTCCTGGACCAAAGCCGGTTCAGGTCCTTATCGATGTAGCGCTTTCCATGAGGCAGGGCCGCACAGTTGCCACACAAGCCCACCAGCTTGCCAAAGAAAGGCGTTTTGAACACCTCCAGCTGCAAAAACACCCGTGACAGGGCATACACCCCTGCCGGCTCATTTCCATGCATGCCCCCAATAAAAATGAGGAGTGGCCCCGGCCGTCCCTGCTCATATTCGCCTATTACTCTGTTTGTGTACATGGAATCTCCCGTTTTAAGGGTGCAAAATTAGCGGAATATCCATTTCATACAAGGGAAACGAATAAGGGGGCATGATATAAATGAATGGTTTTGGTCAGAAAATTCCAGCTTTTCGTCAGGTGCTGCCGCCATTCGTCGCGTAAAGGGGGTTGTTGGGGGGACAAATGGCCAAAAGTGTATGAAAAATGCTGCGTTCGGCAGGCCTAGTGGGCAGTTGATAGCTGCCCAGAGGGAGCTGGTCAGGGCTTTGCTGCCGTTGAGCGAAAAAAGCCGTATTTTGTTTACTAATTGTTCCCCAGCACGTTATTTTGAATGACAAACAGGCAGAAAAAAACAAATTTACCCATTAACCTATGAACATACATTAACTATTTCCCCGCTTTAAACTTTTGGTGTACTCCTTAGCCTCCTGACAGGCGGCATACCAGGAATTGCCAGGCTAACCTCAGGCTGACATACACAAGTGTACATGTTTCTGCTGAGCTCATCCTCAAAGCAGGCTGGAGGAAGTATGCCTGTACATCAGCACGACTTTCAAGTATATCTACCATCATTAATAACACCATGATTTTATGAAAATGCAATTACGATTATGGAGCTGTTGTTTGCTTGCGCTGCTATGGGTGCAGTGGGGGCAGGCGCAGAACAACCGGCTTTCGGGCAGAGTCCTGAGTGCCGAAGGAAATGAAGCCCTGATCGGGGCCAAAGTGATTATCAAAGGAAGCACCGTGGGAACACTCACTGATGAAAATGGCTACTTTCAGCTGACTGTGCCGCAGGACCTGCAGCAGGGTACACTGCAAGTTTCCTATTATGGGTATGAAACGCAGGAAATTCCCATTAACGGGCGTTCTACCATTAACGTCAGTCTCAAAACAGAAATCGGTAGCCTGGACGAGGTGGTGATTGTGGCCTATGGTACTGCCCGCAGGCAGGACCTCACGGGTGCGGTCTCCTCCATAGACGGGGACGAAATCAAGACGGTGCCCGTAGCCGGGATCGACCAGGCGCTACAGGGCCGCATAGCCGGGGTGAGTGTTACGGCCACCAACGGCCAGCCCGGTGGCGGGGTGGCTGTGCGCGTGCGGGGGCCTTCGTCCATCAATTCTTCCAACCAACCCCTGTACGTGATTGATGGCATACCGGTAGAGCCCCAAAACCTGCAAATCGACGGGCAGTTTGGTACGCCAGGCTCCGGTGGCCTGGGCGGCCAGTTGGGCAACACCATGTCCACCATCAATTTCAGCGACGTAGAGTCCATTGAGGTGCTCAAGGATGCCTCAGCTACGGCTTTGTATGGCTCACGTGCGGCCAATGGGGTGATCCTCATCACCACGCGCAACGGGCAATATAACCAGAAAGCCCAGTTTGACCTGAACTATTCTGCAGGACAAATGACTACCTTTGAGCTGCCCGATATGCTCAATGCCGCTCAGTACCGGGAACTGCTGGACGAAGCCCGTGCCAATGCAGGGCTGAGCCCATTGCCCGACTCTTTTTACGGCAATGCAGACACCGACTGGATGAAGGAGATCTTTCGGGATGCCCTGATACAGCAGTGGAACCTCTCCCTCAAGGGCGGAAGCGAAAATACCCGCTATTTTGCCTCTTTTAACATAGACAACCAGGAAGGTACCTTAAAAGGAACCGACTTTTTCCGCCTTTCGGGTCGTCTCAACCTGGATACCAAAGTGTCGGAACGCATTCGCTTTGGCACGCGCGTAGGCATCAGCCATACTACCGAAAATGTGCAGGCCAATGACAACTTCATTATTGGGCCGTATTTTACGGCCCTGCGTGCACGGCCGGACCAGCCGGTGTTCAACGAAGATGGCAGTTTTACCTCCATCAATACCCCTGACAACCCCGTAGCTGCTACCACCTATCAGAATGAATTCCAGACCCTGCGCATATTGGCCAGTGGTTTTGGGGAGTACGAAATCATTGACAACCTGCGTCTCAAGAGCTCGCTGGCCATTGACTTTACCAACCTCAAGCAGGACCAGTACTGGAATACCAATACCCTGGGAGGAATTCTCTTTGGCAGTGGGTATGCCCAGCGTGGCAACAATGAGTTCAGGAGTGTGATTTTTGAAAACACCCTTTCGTATGATGTGAACCTGAACGACCAAAACCGTCTGAGTGCTCTGCTGGGAGCCTCCTGGCAGCGCGACCAGCGCCTGAGTGTGGTGGCTTCTGCCACCGGCTTCCCCAACGACCAACTGGTTACCTTCCGCTCAGCGGCTACGCCCCTGTTTGTGGACGGCACCGGTACGGAAAGGGGGCTGGTATCCTACTTTGGACGCATCAACTACAACTACGACGAAAGATGGTTGCTCACCGCCACCTTGCGTACCGACGGTTCTTCCCGTTTTGGCGAAAACAACCGCTACGGCTTTTTTCCCTCGGCTGCAGTGGCCTGGCGCCTGTCCAACGAAGCATTCCTGGACGGCGCTACCTGGCTGAGCGACCTCAAACTGCGCACCAGTTGGGGCATTATCGGCAACGACCGCGTGGGTAACTTTGCTTCACGGGGCTTATTTTCCGGCGATGTATCCTATGCCGGTTCGGGCGGGGTGCGGCCTTCACAAATCGCCAATCCCGAACTGAAGTGGGAAACAACCACTCAGTACGATGCGGGCCTGGACTTTGGCTTTTTTGAGCAGCGGCTGAGCGGAAGTGTGGATTTTTATCTGAAAAATACCACCGACATCCTCCTGCTGGCCCCCGTTCCCCTCAACTCCGGCTTTACCAGCGTAAACCAGAACATAGGAGAAATGCGCAACATAGGCGTGGACATCACCCTGGCGGCCGACATTGTGCGCAGTGGTGATTTTCGCTGGACACTCTCGGGCAATGTGAACTTCAACGACAATGAAATCATCAGCCTCGTCAATGGGGAAGACATCAGCGCCACCGGCTTCGACCAGAGCATCATACGCGAAGGGGAAGACCTGGGCGCCTTTTTTGGCTGGAAGGTCAAAGGCATCATTCAGTCGCAGGAAGAAATTGAAGCCCTGAATGAAACCGCTCCCGGCGGGGTGTACCAAACGGCGCTTACCGGCCCCGGCGATTTTCTCTATGAAGACATCAATGGCGACAACGTCATCAACAACGACGACCGCACCGTGATTGGTAGTGCGCAGTACAAATTCATGGGCGGAATTACCAATCAACTTTCCTATAAAGGGATTACCCTCAATGCATTTGTACAATTTGTGCAGGGCAATGATGTCTTCAACATGACGGCCCAGGAAGGGTTGGTGTTTGCCAATCTCAACAACGCCTTCACGGGGGCATTGGACCGCTGGACGCCCACCAATACCCAAACCGACATCCCGCGTGCCATCATAGGAGACCCCAACCAGAACAAGCGAAACTCCGACTTTTATGTAGAAGACGGCTCTTACATTCGCCTCAAAACCCTGAACATTTCCTACGACCTGCCCGCCAGTCTCCTGGACAAGGTATTTGTGCGCAGTCTGCGGGTATATGTACAGGGCACCAACCTCTTTACCATTACCGATTACTCCGGCGTTGATCCGGAGATCAACACCTTTGGTGGCCAGGCGAGTACTGCCCTGGGCGTGGACAACAACACCTACCCCGGTGGGAAAGCACTTTCGGTGGGGGTAAATATTGGCCTGTAGATTTTATACTGAAAAATTACAACATCAAGACAAGCAAACCAATGAAGAAGATACCATTAATCATACTGGTTGGGCTAATGTGCACCCTCACCTCCTGTGAGATATTTGAGGTGCTGGAGCCCCAGCCGCAGCAGTCGCTTTCAGATGTGACGGCAGTGCAAAATGCCAAAGATGCTGAGAGTGCCCTCACGGGCGTTTACAGCGCCTTGCAGGCCGATGCGTATTATTTTCGCATGCAGCCAATATATGGACCCCTGCTGAGTGGCTACATGAGTAGTACCACCAGCACCACGCGCAACATCACCTTTCAGTCGGAGACCAACTCGGTACAGCCAGGCGACAACACCCTGTCGAATAGCTGGCGGGACATCTACCGCATGGCCAACCGGGCTTCCAATGTGATTGACAAGGTGGGTGCCCTTTCCGATAAAGCTGGCTTTGTAGGAAGCCGCAAGAATGAGATTCTGGGAGAAGCACGTTTTTTGCGTGCCCTGGCCCATTTCGATGCACTGCGGTTTTTCGGTCAATTCTGGGACCCATCCTCCTCCCTGGGCATTCCTCTGCGGCTGGTGCCCGGCGATGCCATTAATGCCCAGCTGAAGCGCTCCACGGTAGCCGAGGTGTATGCCTCCATCAATGAAGACTTGGACTTTGCCATTGCCAATGCGCCCTCCTTTGGCCAGAGCTTTCTGGTTTCGGCCGAGGCGGCCAAAGCCCTCAAGGCGCGCGTGGCTCTGTACGAAGGCAAATATGCAGAAGCTGCCCAACTGGCAGATGAGGTGATCGGCAGCGGCGTGTTTTCCCTGGAAAACAATTATGCCGACATTTTCGTGAACCGCCTCAACTCGCCCGAACTGGTATTTGGCGTGTTTGCCAGCCAGGTGGAGGGCAGCGGGCATACCTTCTTTTTGCTGGCACCCAGCTCGCCCCTGGGCCAGGGGCGCTATGACTACGCCCCCAGCCAGGCCTACCTGGACCTGATGGATGGCGATCCGCGCTCAGAAGCGTCCTTTGGCTTTGCGCCTGAAGGCCCTGAGGTGCGCAAGTACCCCAACCTCACCATAGGGGATGATCCCACCTATGTCATTCGTCTGGCAGAGCTGTACCTCATCAAGGCAGAGGCCCTGGCCCGCAGCGGCGGCACCATAGCCGACGCCCGGACAGCCCTCAATGTGGTGCGGGCAAGGGCAGGTGTGGAGCCGAGCCAGGCACAAACAGCAGAGGAGCTGCTGGCCGAAATTCAGCTGGAAAAGGTGAAAGAACTGGCTTTTGAAGGCAGTCATGAGTGGTTTGACGCCATACGCTTTGGCAACATTCGCCAAATCAAGACGACCGTACTGAGTGAAAACCAGTTTGTGTTGCCCATTCCCTCCGACGAGGTGGACCCCAATAACGAGCTGGATCAAAATCCGGGCTATTAGCATCAGCCTTTCTTTGAGGAGGTGTTTGCCTCCTCTTTTGCGGCCGGGGCGGGTATGGTACCTGCTCCGGCATTTGTTGTTCAGAGGTGGAAGGGATTGCTGCAAAGTTTGTAAGTTTGGGGCATGATGAATTTTCTCGACCATCCCGAAACAGACCGGATCATACGCGAAGCATTTCGCGAGGATATAGGCTCCGGCGACCATACCAGCCTGTCCACCATCCCTCCCCAGGCTGTGCGGCGTGCACACTGCCTCATCAAAGACGAGGGCATACTGGCCGGGGTGGCCCTGGCCGGGAAGATTTTCCACCAAATGGACCCCCTGCTTCATACTCAGGTACAGCTGGAAGACGGGGCAGAGGTAAAACCTGGCGACATCGCCTTTTGGGTAGAAGGCCCGGCGCGCAGCATATTGCAGGCCGAGCGCCTGGTGCTCAACCTCATGCAGCGCATGAGTGGCATCGCCACCCAAACCCGCAGGGTGGTGGACCGCCTTGAGGGCACCGGCTGCCGGGTGCTGGATACCCGCAAAACCACGCCCCTCATCCGCCACCTCGAAAAGTGGGCCGTGGTCATTGGCGGTGGAGTCAACCACCGCTTCGGCCTGTACGACATGATCCTCATTAAGGACAACCACGTGGACTATGCCGGCGGCATAGCGCCTGCCATACGTGCCAGCAAAGCCTACCTGCAGCAGCATGGCCTTCAGCTGAAAATTGAGGTGGAAACCCGTAACCTGCAGGAAGTGGAGGAAGTACTGCAGGAAGGCGGGGTGGACCGCATTTTACTCGACAACATGTCTGTAGAAAACCTGCGCAGAGCCGTGGCGCTCATCAATGGCCGCTGCCAGACCGAAGCCTCTGGCGGCATTACCCTGGAGCAGGTGCGCAGCATAGCCGAAACCGGGGTGGACTTCATTTCTATGGGCGCGCTCACCCATTCGGTAAAAAGCCTGGACATCAGCCTGAAGGCGGTGAAGTGATGTGGCCTCAGCCTTCCATTGCGGGCAGAAAGGGCGCTTTTTTCTCCTGGTAACGATGCATGTTTTTAAGAATGGCATCCAGCAGGGCAATGGCATCCAGGATGAAAGGCCCTTT
>RFHT01000282.1 GCA_003696835.1 Bacteroidota bacterium | reverse complement strand
GGTGGTTGACAAAAACAAAGTTTCATGTATGCATGCTCAATGAAGGCACTATTGGGGTATTCCCCCTTTTTTGCAGCAGGTATATGCTGAATAGTTACGAAAGATACAAAATCTAAGCAGATATAAGAAGGTTGGCGGCCAAATTTTTGTTCATAAGGTGCGCGAAATTTTGGCAGGGAAATGGAGAAAGTGGCTGAAAAAGAGGCATTTGTCGCTTCTGTTGGGGAGCAAAAATCTACCATTTAGGGTGGAGTTCTTACCACATAGCCTACCGAGGTAAGAAATCAGGGATTATTTCTCTAAAATCAGTACATACAGGCTCACTTTTTGCACCGGGGAGAATAGAATACAGCACAAATAATAATCAGTTGGTGTAAAGATATACATCAAAAATATTCATGTAGGGTATTTTTATAATTATGTACAAGCGCTCTGTTATATGGTTTTTCGTTTTATGTGTACTGGCATCTGCTACTGCCCTGCAGGCCCAGAGTCCCGCCATCAAGTGGGCGGCCGGCCTGGGCGGAGGGGTGATCCAATACCAGCAAAAAGCAAAAAGCCCTGCATTTCAGTACAGCTTTTACGATCCCGTGGTGCTGGTTTCGGCCTCGCGCTATCTGGTGGGGGCATTTGATTTCCACACGGAGTTTGCTTACAGCCCCCGGGTACACTTTCCCGTTTCGGTAGAGCAATCCCGTCTTTCTGCCTTTTACGACATGAATTACCAGCTGCGGTTTAAGCTCAACAATGGCTTATTTTTCCGGGAGAATGCCTTCATTGGCCCCTACCTGAGCTTTGGCATAGGAGGCAGCTATACCCAAAACAATCCCGACGTGTATGTGCCTCTGGGCGGTGGCGTACGCTTCCGGCTCAGCAAAAGGGCCAACATCAATGTACAGAGTATCCGCAAGTTTTCTGTCAATAAAGACTACCAGAACATCGCCCACATCATCTCCTTTGTGTACAATATCGGGCAGGAGCAGTTGGGTGCACCTGCCGATGTGCCCGAAGAACTCACCGATGAGCAGATTGTGGCCCTGCTGCCTGCCGACGACGACGGCGACGGCATCGTAAACCTGCAGGACGAATGCCCGGACGAGCCGGGCCTGCTTACCCACAACGGCTGCCCGGCTGAAGCCGATGCTCCGCAGGAGGTCATGCCCACCGACCAAAGCGTGGAAACCCCTGCCCCGGTACTGGTGGATTTGCAACAGGCAGAAACGGAAACTACGGAAATGAACCTGGATGTACTCCAGCCCCATGAAGCTGAAGTGCCCGTGATCAAGCCCGAACCAGCCCTGGCAGAAAACCTAAGCCCGGTTGATCAGGGGCCCTGCTCACAGTATGCCATGGACCAGCTGCCACCGGTGCACTTTCAGCTCAACAGCGACCAACTGAACGAAGAGGCAAAAGCTGCGCTGGATCAGGTAGCCGGGATGATGAAATCCTGCCCTTCTATCCGCCTGGTGGTGAGGGGACATGCCGACGCCAGCGGCACTGATGAGCGCAACCTCATTTTGTCGGTTATGCGGGCCTACCGGGTAAAGTATTACCTGGTGTATGAGCATGGCCTGAGCCAGATGCGCATCAATTCGGGCGGGCTGGGCGAAAATCAGCCCGTGGCCAGCAACGACACACCCGAAGGACGGGAGTTGAACCGGCGGGTGGATTTCCAGCTGGTGTTTTAGGCACAATTATTGCTTAGGTAATATTTATTTTGTGTAATAAGAATTTATTAAAATAAAATATTCAAAATATTCACCTAACTGAGTTACTTTTCCAGGGTTCTGTTCCCTACAAGAGGCAAGCGGCAACGACTAAAATAAACCTGCTCAATGTAATCGATCATGAATTTTAACAACATTCGCGTTTACTTTGCTCTTTTCCCGATTCTGCTATGTACCGCTGTATCTGCCCAAACGGTGGACAGCCGGTTTGTAGCGGGCTTGTCCGCCATATTTATGGATTATCAAGGGCCCATCAGTGGCGATTATCTGCAATACAAAACATTTAGTCCGGGTATTTCGGTGAGTGCACATGGGTATGTGAACCCCCTGCTGAATATCTCGGTCAATTCTGCCTTTGTGCCGGAAACGAACTACCCCCTGGGCAATGGAGAATTTCTCAGCACGGCGGTTACAGACGTAAACCTCGTGGGGCAGTTTAAGTCCAACAATGGCAAAATCTTTAAGGAGCAGGCATTTTTTGCTCCCTACCTCTCTACGGGCATTGGCCTCAATGCCGCCAGCAACAACCTTCGCTGGTATGTACCCGCCATACTGGGTATGCGTTTTCGCATCAACCAGCACGTGAGCTTCAACCTGGAAGGTGCCTATAAGTTTGCCATAGACGGCAAGCAGCAGCACATCGCCTACTCCGGCGGTTTTGTCTTTGGCCTGCCTTCCAACCAGCCCAGCCAGCGGCCGCCCCAAAACCGGCCCGCGGAGCCTTCGCAGCTCATTAGCCAGGCCGATAAGCAGCTCGACACCGATGGCGACGGCATACCCGATGTGGATGACCGCTGCCCCGAAGAACGAGGACTGGTGACTTTCTTTGGCTGTCCTGCACCTGAGGAGTCGAATGAACCCCCCCAGGAAGCTCCCAAACCGGTTTATGCCGAAACCTCCACCGAAGAAGTGGTTATCAAGCCTCAACCACTGGAAGAACCTGAGATTCTCGACAATACCCTTACCAAAAATTCTCAGCCTTCGCAGGCCGACATCGACTTCCTGGCCGAAGCCATGGACAATGTGTACTTCGACGTGGCCAGCAACGAACTCACCCCCGACAGCTACAAGGTGCTGGACAGGGTAGCGGAAATTTTAAAGAAATATCCCGATTACAAATTGAAAGTATCGGGCTATACCGATAACCAGGGCGGAGAAAAAACCAACAAAATCCTTTCGGTAACCCGTGCCTTCAATGTGAAGCGCTACCTCGTTTACCAGAAAGACATTCCCCTCTCCCGCATCATTTCCAACGGCTACAGTTCGGCCAAACCCATAGCCGACAACAGCACCCCAGTAGGCCGCTCTAAAAACCGCCGGGTGGAATTTGAGCTCGTCAGGTAAGTAAAGGCAGAAAATGGCAAGTAAATGCGTTGGCAGCTGGTGGTAGGTACCACCAGCTGCCATTTATTATTGGGTTTGTCAGTTTTTGTTCCAATGAGGCAGGCGTGGGGTTGTTTAGCTGCTTAATCCATTGGGTTGACCTTCCTTTTGCTATTCTTGTTGTCCTGTAACTATTCAGCACATACCTGTGCAGTAAAAAAGGGGGAATAACCCAATTTTGCCTTCATGAAACCTTGTTATTGTCAACCACCCCCTGACCCCTCGTTGACTCACGGATCTGCTTATTTTCAAAGGCGTTCGCGATCCTTATCAGGATTGTTCACGGGTTGTTTGTTATTTAAGGTGTTCACGAGCCC
>RFHT01000281.1 GCA_003696835.1 Bacteroidota bacterium | reverse complement strand
CGGGGGGGGGCTGGTTGTTCTACAAAGGTTTAGCCCCGCTGGGGCTACAAAGCTTTCGTCCCGCTGGGCTACCGGAGTATCAGCTCCATAGGAGCTTCACCTTTGTAGCCTTCGGCACATAAGCATTCTGCAAGCCCCAGCGGGGCGATATATTCGACTTTATGCGATTGCCATGGCGCAGTGGAAATCCCATAGGGGATGACGGGAATTATGCGTATCTTGCATCACCATGGCAAATGAACACACCCAACGGGCTGCACGCCCCATTACAGACTGGCTGCCCATTACACCCAAAGAAGTAAAACAACGGGGGTGGGAAGCGCTGGACATCATCCTGGTGTCGGGCGATGCCTATGTGGACCACCCGGCCTTTGGGCCGGCGGTGATCGGCCGCATACTGGAGCATGCGGGCTATCGCGTGGCCATTGTGCCCCAGCCCAACTGGCAGGACGATCTGCGGGATTTTAAAAAATTTGGCAGGCCCCGCCTCTTTTTTGGGGTTACCTCGGGCTGCATGGACTCCATGGTGAACCACTATACGGCCAACAAGCGCAAGCGCGCCACCGATGCCTACACGCCGGGCGGCAAGGCCGGTTTTCGGCCCGACTACGCCACCACGGTGTACACCCGCATCCTCAAGCAGCTCTACCCCGATGTGCCGGTGGTCATTGGCGGTATTGAGGCCTCCCTGCGCCGTGTGACCCACTACGACTACTGGGCCGACCGCCTCTTTCCCGGCATACTGGCCGATAGCGGCGCCGATCTGCTGGTGTATGGCATGGGCGAGCAGCCCCTGTACGAACTGCTCAAGCTGCTGGAAAAGGGCGTGCCCTTTTCTTCTATGCGCACCATTCCCCAAACGGCTTTTATGCTGCATGAGGGAGAAAAAATGCCCAAAAACAAAAACTGGCAGGACGTGGAAATTGCCTCACACGAAACTTGCCTCAAAGACAAGCTGAAATTTGCCGCCAATTTCAAAATCATAGAGCAGGAGTCCAACAAGGTACAGGCCAGGCGCATACTGCAACAGGTGGGAACTCGTACCCTCGTGATCAATCCCCCCTATCCGCCCATGTCCGAAGCTCAGATCGACCACTCCTTTGACCTGCCCTACACCCGCGAGCCTCACCCCAAATACAAAAAGCGCGGCAGCATTCCGGCCTATGAGATGATTAAATTCTCGGTCAACATGCACCGGGGATGCTTTGGCGGATGCAGCTTTTGCACCATCTCGGCCCATCAGGGCAAGTTTATTGCCTCCCGTTCTGAGCAGTCTATCCTCAAGGAAGTGGATCAGATCACCCACATGAAGGATTTTAAGGGTTACATCAGCGACCTGGGCGGCCCCTCGGCCAATATGTACAAAATGAAGGGCAAGGTACAGGCGATTTGCGACCGCTGCACGGCCCCCTCCTGCATACACCCCGTGGTATGCCACAACCTGGACACCAGCCACAAACCCCTCAGGGAAATTTATGAGCAGGTGGCTGCCCACCCCAAGGTGAAAAAGGCCTTTGTGAGCAGTGGCATACGCTACGACCTGCTGGTGAAGAGCTACAACAAGCAAGGCGACGAGGCCGATATGGAGGCCTACATGGACAAGCTGGTGAAAGACCACGTAGCCGGCAGGCTGAAGGTGGCGCCCGAACACACCTCCGACGAAACCCTCAAGGTGATGCGCAAGCCTTCTTTCCGCTTTTTTCACGAGTTTAAAAAGCGCTACGACCGGCTCAACAAAAAATACAAGCTCAAGCAGCCGCTCATTCCCTACTTTATTTCCAGCCACCCCGGCTGCCAGGAGGCCGATATGGCCAACCTGGCCTGTGAAACTAAGGGCATGGGCTTCCAACTGGAGCAGGTGCAAGGCTTTACGCCTACCCCCATGACGGTGGCCACCGTCATTTACTACGCGGGGGTACATCCCTACACCCTGCGGCCGGTCTATACCGCCAAAAGCGAAAAGGAAAAGCAAAACCAGCACCTCTTCTTTTTCTGGTACAAGCCCGAAAACCGCAAAAAAATCAAGGAAAAACTGCTCAGGCTGGGGCGTACCGACCTGCTGGAGAAGCTTTTGGGCAAAAAAACCGGCTCCAGCTCGTAAGCAGTAAATTATATCCCCTCCCTTGAGGTGCCCGGCAGCAGCTTTGGCTCAGGCACGCTTGCATTGTTCAAAACCACTTGTTTTGCTTAATTTTGCCTCCAAACACCTCATTACCCCTCATGCCTTATGGTAAACCTGAGCATAAACCTCAACAAAGTGGCCCTGCTGCGCAACTCCCGTGGGCGCAACCTGCCCGACCTGCAGCAGGTGGCCCTGGACTGCGTGCGCTTCGGTGGCGACGGCATCACCCTGCACCCACGCCCCGACGAGCGCCATGCCCGCAAGTCGGATGTGTATGCCCTTAAAAAAATCCTGCCGGTGGAGCTCAATGTGGAGGGCTTTCCTTCCCGGGATTTTCTCAAAATGATAGAAGACGTCAAACCGGCTCAGTGTACCCTGGTGCCCGACCCGCCCGATGCCCTTACCAGTGATGCCGGCTGGAACACCAAAAAGCACAAGCACTTTCTGCTAGAGGTGATACAGCGGCTGCAGGCGCAGGGCATACGCACCAGCATATTTGTTGAAACCGACCTGGACATGATTGAAGCTGCCCGGGAAATTGGCACCAATCGCATTGAGCTATACACCGAGGCTTATGCCAGCCAGTATGCTCAGGGCCATGCCGAAGCCGTAGAACCATACGCACGTGCAGCGGCTTTTGCGCACGAGCTGGGCCTGGAAGTAAACGCCGGGCACGACCTCAACCTGCACAACCTGCAGCACTTTGCCACTGCTGTGCCCCACCTCAGTGAGGTATCCATTGGCCATGCCCTCATCAGCGATGCCCTCTACCTGGGGCTGGAAGAAACCATCAGGCGCTACCAGGCCTGCCTGGGCAAAGAAGTACAAGTAAAGAAAGCCTGAGGCGGAAAAAGGGGCTTGCTGGTGGGATAAGATGCAGGATGCAGGATTCAGGATTCAGGATGCAGGATTCAGGATTCAGGATGCAGGATTCGGGATGCAGGATTCGGGATTCAGGATTCAGGATTCAGGATTCGGGATGCAGGATTCAGGATGCAGGATGCAGGATTCGGGATTCGGGATTCAGGATGCAGGATGCAGGATGCAGGATTCAGGATTCAGGATGCAGGATGGTAGAGGTAATGGCAATCCCTGATTAATGTTGACCTGCATCCTGCTACCTGTGACCTGTCACCTGCTACCTGTGACCTGTCACCTGCTACCTGTGACCTGTCACCTGCTACCTGTGACCTGTCACCTGCATCCTGTCACCTGCTATGCTTCGTTATTTTCTACATAGCGCTGTATGGCGATGTTGATGACGTCGTTGACGCTGATGCCT
>RFHT01000280.1 GCA_003696835.1 Bacteroidota bacterium | reverse complement strand
CAGCCCTTGTAGGTTCCCGGAATGGGGTCGTAGCTCAGCACGTTTTTGCCAATTTCTTCGGAGGTAAAATAGGCCATAATGGCCAGAGATTTGAAGCTGCGGTAAAAACCCACGGGCTGTTGCTCCCCCACGGGGTAGCCCCATACGCTGGGGCTGAATTTGGGCGACCGGGCTTCCTCCTCCTCCAGCAGGCTGTGCCTCTGGGCGGGGTCCAGCTCGTGAAACACCTTTCCAAATGTGGCCACGCATTTTTCGTCGAATCCATCCAGTTCCGCCACAATCGTTTTTTTTCCAGCTTCGTCGTACATCTTGTCAAAAACCAGGTCGATGAACATGTCCACCTGAACGTCCAGGCCACCGGGGGTATCGGTGGCAGGCAGCAGGGTGTCCACCAGGGCAGAAACCAGGCGGGCATGGGGTTGGCTCAGGAAGCGGGGCTGCCAGGCAGTACGGGATTGGGATTGGCAGGCTTGCAGCAGGGCGAGCAAAGAGCCGGACAAGGCCGTGGCACTTCCCAGCAGGGCGGTATGTTTGAGGGCATCTCTTCGGTTCATGTCATCAAAGGTTGAGTTTGTTGAGTTCGGAAATGGCGTGATGCGCAGCGCGGGCCGTAAG
Source organism: Bacteroidota bacterium (assembly GCA_003696835.1). Taxonomy (GTDB): domain Bacteria; phylum Bacteroidota; class Bacteroidia; order J057; family J057; genus J057. Next base: position 6,460 of record RFHT01000280.1, on the reverse strand, counting down.
GGCCATATAGGTGAGGGAAGGGTTCACACAGGAATTGGAGGTCATGCAGGCGCCATCGGTTACGAATACGTTTTGGCAGGCGTGTATCTGGTTGGTGGCATTGAGCACAGAGGTTTTGGGATCGCGGCCCATGCGGGCCGTGCCCATTTCGTGTATGCCAAAGCCGGGCTCGTGATGGTTGTCGAAACCTACAATATCTTTCAGCCCGGCCGCTTGCAGCATTTCCACCGCATCCTCCTGAATTTGCTTTCTCAGGGCCAGTTCATTTGCTTTCCATTCGCAGTCGATGGCCAGCACGGGCTGTCCCCACTTGTCGAGGGTGTTGGGGTCCAGCCTCACATGGTTTTCGTGATAAGGCAAACACTCCGCAAAGCCCGTAATGAAGAACTCCCAGGGGCCGGGATCCTGAATTAAGTGATCTTTAAAACTGGCCCCAAAGCCCTCCACATTGGCCCCTCTGCCCCAACCTTTGCGGTAGGCGCCCCCCTGGTAGCCAAAACCCCGCAGGAACTTGTCCGACTTCGTTTGTTCATTAATGTTCCAGTAGCGGGGAATGTAAATGCCATTGGGGCGGCGGCCCTTGTAGTATTTGTCGGCATGCCCCTCAAATATGCCAATGGCGCCGGTGCGGTAGGTGTGGTCCATGAGGTTGTGGCCCAGCTCGCCGCTGTCGTTGCCCAGGCCGTTGGGAAAGCGGCTGGAAGTAGAGTTGAGCAGGATACGGGTGGTACTCAGGGTTGAGGCACAGCAAAAAATGACGCGGGCGTAGTACTCCATCATTTCGCCGGTTTCGGCGTCAATGATGCGCACGCCTGTGGCCTTGCCCTTTTGCTCATCGTACATAATGGAGTGTGCAATGGACCAGGGGCGAATGGTCATGTTGCCCGTGGCATTGGCCGCGGGCAGGCTCACGGAATTGGCGCTGAAATAGGCACTGAAGGGGCAGCCCATGCTGCATTTGTTGCGATACTGGCAGGGGCCCCGGCCGTTGTGTGGCACGGTTACATGTGCCACCCGGCCAATGGTGAGCTTTCTGCCCGGAAATGCTTTTTCTATCCGTTGTTTTACATCCTGCTCCACACAATTGAGCTCCATGGGCGGTAGAAAGTGGCTGTCGGGAAGCTGCGGCAAGCCCAGGGGCTGGCCGCTGATGCCCACATATTTTTCCACGTAGGTGTACCAGGGTTCCAGGTCCTTATAGCGAATGGGCCAGTCCACGCCGTGGCCATCGCGGGCGTTGGCTTCAAAGTCCAGGTCGCTCCAGCGGTAGCATTGCCTGCCCCATAGCTGCGAACGCCCACCCATCTGGTGGGCACGCAGCCACATGAAGGGTTTGATTTCCGTATAGGGATTTTCGGCATCGTTGGCGTAGAAGTGCTTGTTGCCCTGGCCGATCCAGTTGGTACGTGCGGCTTTGTAGTGCTTTTTTCTTTCTTCAGGTGTAATGCCGCCCCGCAGTTCCCAGTCCCAGCTCTCTTTATTCATGGTGGGATAGTCTTTGATATGCCGCACCACCCGGCCGCGCTCCAGCACCAGGGTTTTGAGTCCGGCCTCGCACAGCTCTTTGGCTGCCCAGCCTCCGCTCATACCCGAGCCTATGACGATGGCGTCATAGGTCATGTTTTTTTTCGCCTCAAGGTTGTAATTGTAGTCGTAGGTGAAATCAGACATAGTAGTAGGTTGCAGCTGTTATTTAAACAAAACTAAGGATTTATTTTTTTCCCTATTTATAGGTCCCAACGATTTCGTCCCATAGTTCTCCGGCTCATTTTTTACTTTGCGATGAGCCGCAACACATCTGTACCTTCCCCTTCTTGCAGCAGCACAAAGTGCGCCTCAGCCTTTGCCGCCAGGTATGCGGCCCTGACTTCCCCGTAGGCCGCTTCCGCTTCAGCGGCGGAAAGCAACTGGCCATTGGCATGCTGTGCGTTTAGGATGGTGAGTTTTTGGGGGCAAATGGTGGACATCAACTGCGGCAGGTCATAATGGGACAATATACCGGGTATGACGAGGTATGCAAGCGCAGGCAAGTAACGCCTGTATGGGAGCATGTCCCGGTACGCAAGCAAAGGGGAAATGAAAATGAGCTGGTCAAATACCGGCTTAATGGCTGCAACATGCATCAGGCTGAGGCATAGCCCCTCCTCCGCAATGGCAATGATGCGGTTTGCTTCAGGCTGCAGTTCGGAGCGCATGTATCGGAGCAGATACACCAGGTCTTCTGCCTGCAGGGCAGGCAGGCTTTTGCCCAGCAGGCTGCTGCCCAGCACCAGGTTGTAGTCGATGCGTTCAATGTTTGAATCGCCCTGATAATCAGAAGCCAGCTCACCGGTATTCAGTAGATCGGGGGCCAGCACGGGATACCCTGCCTGCAGCAACTGCTCAAGCACTCCTCCAGGCTGAAGCCCGGCAGCTTTTCCGCGGCTGCTGAGGTACAAAATGGTGGGCAGGCCCCTGGGGCTGGAAGGGCGCATCCACAGAAAGGGAATAGGGTAGTGCGATGTGGGAAATTCGAGAAAAAACTTTTCAATCGAATAGCCAGGCTGCTGAATGCGTCCCGTAAACACCGCCTGCACAGCTGCTCCGCTGGTATCCAGCGAAAAAACAGCTTGCATGCCGGGCAGCACCTGACCACTTGAAGCAGGCATTGCGGCCAGGTTGAGGTCAAACAGGCTTTTGCTGCCGGTAGCTGTCAGCACCTGGCCTGTGGAGGTGATGGTCAGGGTTTCTTCAGAAAAAATATCTACTTCCACATCATGCGGGTCGCCGGGAAGTTGCAACTGTTGCTGAAAAAAAGCATACATGGCTTCCCGGTTGGCAAGGGTAGAAGCATGGCCGGCATCGTCCTCCGACCATTGCAGCAGGTCTCCGGCTGCGTACAGCTCAAAAATGCGCCGGGCTTCAGCAAAGGATTCCTTAGCCCCCTGTATGCTGAAAAAATCCCTGCTGGTGGTGAGCACCAGCGTGGGCAGGGGTGCCCGCAGACTGAGCAGGTCGGCATGATCCAGGCCGTTTTTGATAGCAAAGGGGATGTTCTGCTCGGCATCCTGCGGGCCGATGGACTGCCACAGCCTGCGAAAGCTGGTGATGTAGTTTTCGGGGGCCGCAGCTTTGATGCGGGGGTCCAGGGCCGCAATGTAGGCGGTTTGGGTGCCCCCACCCGAGCGGCCCGTCATGCCAATGCGCTCCGCATCGACCTCCGGGCGGGTGAGCAGGTAGTCCACCGCTCTGATGCCGTCGTGTATCATATAGCGGGCAATGGAGCTGCCCGTGAGCAGGGCCTGCATGCCCGCGTAGGAGTGCTCGCGGGTAGCCCCCCCCATATCAGGCTGGCCCTGCCGGTCCAGATATTGGTAGCGTTCGCCCTGGCCAACGGGGTCGAAGGCCAGCACAATAAATCCCTTGTGCACCAGGTTGAGTATGACGTGTTGGTAAGTAGGGCTTCGAAATCCTTCCCGGCTATGCCCCGAACAATACACCACGGCCGGAGCAGGTTGTTGGCGCACCTTGGGCACAAACAAACAGGCCGTAACCATATATCCGGGCAGGGATTCGTACAGCAGTTTTTCCACCCTAAATGTCTTGCGGTCTATTATTTCCTTTACGGTAGCCTTCAATGGCGTTTTTTCAGGCAAGCCTCCTATGCCTTCCAGTAACCGCCTTCGCAGCTGCTCTTTTCGCTTTTCCCAATCAGCCAGACTCCTGATGCCTTCCACCCTGCCAGCCCGCAGCCCGAACTGTTCTTCTGCCAGGCGGTGCAGATGCTGATACCACGCCTGATCCAGTTGGCGATAGGCCATCCACTTGCCGGTGCGGCCACTGTAAGAATCAAATACAGAAAGCGAAGGCTGCTGCGCCCCAAGGGTGGCCGGGTATAGCAGCATGCCCAGCAGGCACAGAGCTGCGAGCAACAATTGACAATTGAATTTCATGCCTGAATTTACATCCACTTTCTGGCATTCACAAAAGCTTCCAGCCAGGGCGAAACTTCATCCTTGCGCTTGTTGGGATAATGGGCCCAGTTCCAGGGAAAGGTGGAGCGCTCCAGGTGGGGCATGGTCACCAGGTGGCGGCCGTCGGCACTGGCCAGCATGGCGGTGTTGTAGGCACTGCCGTTGGGGTTGGCCGGGTAGGATTCATAGCCGTATTTGGCCACGATGTGGTAGGTCGCTTCGGGCTCGGGCAAATAAAACTTGCCCTCCCCATGTGAAATCCAGATGCCCAGGCGTGCCCCGGCCAGGGGGGCCATCATCACGGAGTGGTTGGGCAAAATTTCCACAGAAGTAAAGGCGCTTTCGTGCTTGCCCGAGTCGTTGTGGCGCATCAAGCCCTGGCGGGGGTGCTCCGGATGGATGAGGTTGAGCTCCATAAAGAGCTGGCAACCGTTGCAAATACCGATAGAAAGCACATCCTGGCGGGCAAAGAAGCGGTCCAGGGCCGCTTTGGCAGCCGGATTGTACAAAAATGCACCGGCCCAGCCTTTGGCTGAGCCCAGCACGTCGGAGTTGGAGAAGCCTCCCACCGCCCCCAGAAAGCGAATGTCTTCCAGGGTTTCTCGCCCCGAAATGAGGTCAGTCATGTGCACATCCTTCACTTCAAAGCCCGCCAGGTACAGGGCGTTGGCCAGTTCGCGCTCGGAGTTGCTGCCCTTTTCGCGCAGCACGGCCGCTTTGGGGCGTCGGCTGGGCCGCAGGGGCTTTTTCCCGGAAAAAGAGGCGGGGAAGCGATAGCGAAGCGGCTGGTTCATGTAATCGCGATAGCGTTTGTCCGCCAGGGCAGGCGTGGTCTGGCGGCGATCCAGCAGCCAGGAGGTTTCGTACCAATGCTGGCGGCATTCGGCCACATCAAAGGTGTGTTGCTCTGCCCGGTAGCGCAAGGTGAGTTGGCCGGCTGTAGCGGGCCGGCCTATGCGATGCGCTACCAGTTCCAGTTCCCGCAAGCGTTTTGCTATGCCTTCGTCCTTCGCCTGTATCAACAAGCCTGCATTTTCGGCAAACAACAGCGTGATGAGATCCGGACTTTCCAATCCGCTCAAATCCAGGTCCAGACCTGCCGCCGGGTCGGCAAAGCACATCTCCAGCAAAGCCGTAATCAGCCCCCCGGCGGAAATATCGTGCCCGGCCAGCAGCAGGTCTTCCCGTATGAGGGTCTGTACGGCGTCGAAGGCTTTGGCAAAATAAGCCGCGTCCTGCACCACAGGCGCCACATCTCCGATGGCATTGCGCACCTGCGCAAAGGAAGATCCCCCCAGTTTGAAGGTATCCCCGCTCAGGGGCAGGTAATACAGCGGGCCTCCATTGGCCTGCAGCACGGGCTCTACGATTCGGCTAATGTCGTCGCAGTGCCCGGCCGCCGAAACGATGACCGTGCCCGGCGCCAGTACCTCCCTGTCGGGGTACTTTTGCTTCATGGAGAGGGAGTCCTTGCCCGTGGGTACATTAATGCCCAACTCAATGGCAAATTCCGACAGCCCTCTTACAGCTTCATACAGGCGGGCGTCCTCGCCCGCGTTGCGGCAGGGCCACATCCAGTTGGCCGAGAGGGAGACCGAGCGCAGCCCCTGCTGCAGGGGCGCCCAGATCAGGTTGGTCAGGGCCTCGGCTACGGCATTGCGCGAGCCGGCTACGGGGTCGATCAGGCCGCTCAGGGGCGCATGGCCGATGGCCGTGGCAATGCCCTGGCCGCTTTCGTAATCCAGGGCCATGACGCCGCAATTGTTGAGGGGCAATTGAAGGGGCCCTGCGCATTGCTGCTTGGCCACCAGCCCCCCTACACAGCGGTCCACCTTGTTGGTGAGCCAGTCCTTGCAGGCCACGGCTTCCAGCCTGAGCACCTGCTCCAGGTAAGCAGGCAGTTTGTCCGCTTGGTAGGCTACGGCATCATACTGCTGCACGACGCGCTGGTCCTGCATCACGGTTTTGGGCGAGCTGCCAAAGAGGTCGCTCAGGGCCAGGTCCATGGGTTTTTCGCCCGTTTCTTCCGATACAAACACAAAACGCATATCGCCTGTTACGCTTCCCACCACATAGAGGGGGGCGCGTTCCCGTTCGGCTATGGCTTTTAAGGTGGGCAGGTCCTGCGGGGAAATAATGAGCCCCATGCGCTCCTGGGATTCGTTGCCAATGATTTCCTTGGCCGAAAGGGTGGGGTCTCCCAGCGGCAAGCGGTTGAGGTAAATGATGCCTCCCACCTCCTCCACCAGCTCCGAGAGGCAGTTGAGGTGGCCACCGGCCCCGTGGTCGTGTATAGATACAATGGGGTTGGTGGCACTTTCCACCAGGGCGCGTATGGCGTTGGCCACGCGTTTTTGCATTTCGGGGTTGGAGCGCTGCACGGCATTGAGCTCCAGGCCGCTGCCGTATTCGCCGGTGTCGGTCGAGGAGACCGAAGCCCCTCCCATGCCGATGCGGTAGTTGTCGCCCCCCATGACCACGATCTGGTCGCCGGGTTTGGGGGTGTG
>RFHT01000279.1 GCA_003696835.1 Bacteroidota bacterium | reverse complement strand
TTCACCGCCGCATCAAAATTTTGCGTCCCGGCGGGCTGCACTACGCCGATGTGGGCATTCCCTACCTGTACTTCAGAAGCCTCCAGAAAATCAGCGAGTTTAAAGCGGTAACCCATTATGTGGATGAAAGTGGAAAGGTGGTCCAGCAAAAAGTGGAACGCAAAGACCTGCTGGACGAAAAGGTGGACAACAGGTGGCACATCCGCAAGTTTTCTTTTCCCAATGCCAAAGAAGGCGCCCTGCTGGAGTATGCCTATTCCATTACCTCGGACTTTCTTTTCAGCATCTCCAACTGGTATTTCCAGGAGGAAATTCCCGTGGCTTATAGCAGGTATGAAATGCAGATCCCCAAAGAATTTGATTTCAGGGTACTCACCATGGGAGCCACTTACCCCCTGGAGCGCAAGCAGGAAAGGGTCACCAAGTCGCTGGGCCGCTATTCCTGGATGGGCCGCAATGCTTGGGATTTGAATTACACGACCTATACCTGCCGCAACATTCCCGCCCTGGTGGAAGAGCCTTATACCACCAGCATGAAAAATTTCTATTTCCACCTGGACATACAGCTACAGGGTATTTATGCCCCGGGCTATGCCTCCAAAGACTACCTCAAAAGCTGGCACCAACTGAGCGCCCAACTGATGGCGGATGAGGACTTTGGTGAATACCTCAAATCTACCAAAGACATCAAAAGCAAGGTGGAGGAGATCCTGGCCAGCTGTGGCGATACGGATGAAGAAAAAATAGCTGCCATTTACAGCTGGATTCAACAAAACATCAACTGGGACGATAGCCGCGGCATCTATGCCGACAAAAACATGAACGCCCTGCTGAAAGAGCAAAGCGGCAATGGCACCAGCCTGAACCTGCTGCTGATCAACATGCTGCGCGAGGCGGGTTTCAAAGCATATCCCATGCTGATATGCACCCGCGACAACGGCCTGCCACAAAACGTATTCCCCACCCTGGACCAGTTTAACCACACCATTGTGGCCCTGGACCGGGGAGAACAGGCCCTGCTGATGGATGTGCGCTCCAAGCTCACGCCTTATGACATGCTGCCTATGGAGGACCTCAACCGCATGGGCATGATCGTTACTCCCAATGGCGCCCAATGGCTGAAGATTAAGCCCAACCACAAATCCGAGCAAAACATTCACGCCATCATGAAGCTCTCCCCGCAGGGAGAACTCGAAGGCAACATCAAAACCACCAACTACGGCTACATGGCCCTGGAACAACGCGCAGGACTGCGCGATGCCGACGACCGCGAGGCCTACCTTCGCGGCCAGGTAAGTAAGGGCTTTGCCGAAGTAGAGGTGCTGGATTATTCGGTGAAACAGGAAGAAGACTTGCAGCAGCCGCTGAAATTAGCCTGTGAACTGGAAACCTCCGACTATGTGCAGCAGGCGGGCGACTTCATTTACCTGCAGCCCATGCTCAACGAAGCCACAAAAAACAACCCCTTCAAGCTGGAGGAGCGCAAGTATCCCGTGGACTTTGGGGTGCCTATGTACGAAAAGTACATCTTCAACCTCATCCTGCCTGAGGGCTATGCCGTAGAGGAGGCCCCCAAACCCGTAAGGCTAACCCTGCCCGACCACTCGGCTACTTTTCTCTATCACACGGCTGCAATGGGCAACCAACTGCAGCTGATGAGCGAAATCAAAATTGACAAAACCCTCTTCCCCACAGAAGAATACAAGCAGATCAAGCAGTTTTTCGACCTCATCGTGGCCAAGCATGCCGAACAAATCGTTTTGAAAAAATCCAACTTAACTTCAGGCAACCATGAATAAACTCGGGCTATTTTTTCTCACCGGCCTGATGTGTTTGCTCAGTGCCGAACTGCCAGCAGGCCCGCCCGCGGGCGAATATGCCGTGGCCAACATCCCCAAAGACCTGCTTGAGGGCGCACAGGCCGTGGTGCGCAAGGACTATACCTACATAGACGTAAGCAGCATCAACCGCTCTACCATGAAGATCCACTATGTGGTTACCATCATGGATGAGCGTGCCGAACACTACGCCGTCAAGGGGGTAAGCTATGACAGAAAGTTTTTCAAGCCTCCGGCCATTGAGGCCAACCTCTACGATGCACAGGGCAAGCTGATACGCAAGCTCAAGCAGAAGGAAATCATAGACCAGAGCTACGTGAGCAGTGGCAGCCTGTATGAAGATGAGCGTATTCGGGGGGTGGTGATGAAGCACACTACCTATCCTTACACGGTGGAGTTTATCTATACCCAGCCCATGCGCGACGCCATCCTGCTGAACAGATGGTATGCCCAGGGGGGAGAACACGAAGCCGTGGAGCAGGCCAGCCTGACCATCAGCATGCCGCCGGAGCTACAACTGCTGTACAAAAAGCTGCATCACGAGCAGGAGCCAGCAGTTTCACGGGAAAAAGGAAAAGTGGTGTATCACTGGGCCTTTTCACACCTTAAACCCATCGAGCGGGAGCCTTTGGGCCCTGGTTTTAGCTATTTCGTGCCGGCCTTGCTGCTGACGCCTGCCGATTTTCAGCGGGAAAAGTACATCGGCAGCTCCCGCAGCTGGGAGGATTACGGCCGCTTTTTTTACGAACTCAATGCCGGCCGGGACGAACTACCCCCCGAAATGGAGGCCAAAGTGCTGGAATTGTGTGCCGGGGTGGAGGACCCCCGCGAGAAAATTCGCATTCTTTACGAGTATATGCAGGCCAATACCCGCTACGTGAGTGTACAGCTGGGCATAGGGGGCTGGCAGACCTACGATGCGGAGTATGTGTATAAAAATGGCTATGGCGACTGTAAGGCCCTGAGCAACTACATGCAGAGCATGCTCAAAAAAATCGGCATCACTTCCTATGCAGCCAATATTTATGCTAGCGAGCAGGGTAGTTCTTTCTATACCGATTTTCCTTCCAATCAATTTAACCACCGCATACTCTGCGTGCCCCTGGAGCAGGACACCGTGTGGCTGGAATGCACCAGCAGCGAAAATCCGGCGGGTTATCTGGGAGCCTTTACCGAAGACCGCCCTGCCTTGCTGCTCACCCCCGAAGGGGGCAAGCTGGTGCGCACCCCTTCCACGGCAAGCGAAAACAAGCAAGTACGCAAGGTGGATGTACAACTGCGCACAGATGGCACAGCAGCGGTTTCGGTGCGCATACTCAGCTATGGCCAGCAGCAGGATGACGTCAGCTATGTGGCCAGTAATTTATCCACTCAGGACCAAAAGGACTGGCTGAAAGCCCGCATCAATGTCGGTAGTTATGACCTGAAAAGCCATGCCTTTGAAGAGCTGCCACCTGCCGCTGTGCCCGTATGGCAAACCACTTACGAGCTGGAGGCCAGGCAATGGGCGGGTGTTTCGGGCTCGCGCGTATTTCTCAAGCCCAATGTGCTGGCCTGGGCAGGCAACATCCCGCCGCGCGTGGAGCAGCGCACCCAGCCGGTGGTGCTGAGTCAGCCTGCCCTGTATCTGGATACCGTGGTGTATCACCTGCCTCCCGGCTATCACATTGAGAGCCAACCGGAGTTTCCCGTCAGGATGGAAGAGGAGTTTGGTGACTATGAGGCCAATCTGGAAATGATTGAACCCGAAACCCTCCTTTATACCCGCAGGCTGTACGTTAAAAGGATTGTGCTGCCGCCTTCCTATTACGAGATTTACCGCGAATTCATGCGGGCTGTTCGCAAGGCCGACAAGCTGCAACTGGTGCTCAAAGGCGATACCTGAGCCCGCTTGCGCTAAAAGTGGCCCGGCCAAGATGGCCGGGCCGCTTTGCTTTTAAGCCTTTCCTCATGGCCCCATTGCGTGCTTGCTGGAGTGTATGAAACAAAATACCTGGCAAATTTCAGCGAAATGCCTATCTTCCTGAGGCAAAACTGACTGGTAAATTCATTGCCTGATGAACCACGACATCATCCCCCTTGAGGAAGACGTATCGGCTTCCCCCCTCTACAGCGAGGACCTGGCGCCTGTGCCGCCGGAAAAGCGCAGCTGGAATATGTGGAACCTGGCTGCGATCTGGGTGGGCATGGCGGTGTGTATTCCCACCTATTTGCTGGCTTCCTACATGATTGCTTCCGGCATTTCCTGGTATGCGGCCCTCATCATCATTGGGCTGGCCAACCTCATCATCACGGTACCCATGGTGCTCAACGGGCATGCGGGCGTAAAATACGGCCTGCCTTTTCCCGTCATCGGGCGGGCTGCTTTTGGCACGCGGGGGGTACACATTCCCGCCGTGGTGCGGGCCATTGTGGCCTGCGGCTGGTTTGGCGTACAAACCTGGATAGGCGGGCTGGCATTTTATGCCATCTGGAACGTACTTACGGGAAGCGAAGCTTCCCTGGGCCTGGATGTGGGCAAGTTTGTGGGCTTTGCCGCCTTCTGGTTCATCAATGTATATATCATCTGGAAAGGAACCGAAACCATCAAGTGGCTGGAAAACTTTGCGGCTCCCATTTTGGTCCTCATTGGCATTGTGCTCATCGTATGGGGGACACAGCAAACGGGCGGCTTTGGCCTGGTGCTGCAGCAAAGCAGCCAGCTGGAACAGCCTGTGGCCACTTTGCAGGAAGAGAATGGACAACTCATGCTCAGGCTGAATGCCCTCACTGATGTGAAGGGCCGGGTAAAGGCCGATGCCTACCAGCTGGGCCTGCCCACTGAAAACGGCCTGCAAAAGCAGCCCTGGCAGCCCCTTACTGCCAGCCCGCAGCAGCTGCCCCTGCAGGCCGATGCCCAGAGCCTGGCCAGGCTGCGCCAGGGCGCTCCCCTCAGCCTGCAGTTCAGGCGGCAGGGCAGCAACGGCCCGGTGTACTCCAGCCAGGTGGAGGTGAGTATGGCCCAGGCCGGTGCCCAAAGCCTGACCGACCGCCTGTGGAGCTACATACTGTGGCTCACGGCTATGGTGGGCTTCTGGGCCACCATGTCCATCAGCATTGCGGACATCACCCGCTATGCCGCTACGCAAAAAGAGCAGGTTGCAGGCCAGTTTATCGGCCTGCCGGGTGCTATGATCCTTTATTCGTTCGTGGGCATTTTTGTCACCTGCGCCGCTGTGGTCAACTTCGACGACATCCTCATCGCTGCCGATGCCCCCTGGGACCCCGTTTCCCTGCTGGCCAGGTTTGAAAACCCCGCTGTGGTCATCATTGCCCAGCTATTCATGATCATCGCCACCCTCAGCACCAATATCGCCGCCAATGTGATTGCGCCTGCCAATGCCTTTTCCAACCTATTTCCCAAGCTACTGAGCTTTAGGGCCGGTGGTGTGGTAACGGGCATCATGGGCATCCTCATCTGCCCCTGGTGGCTGTTGGATGAAATCAGTGGGATTCTGGTGTTTGTCAGCGGGCTGCTGGGGCCCGTATTGGGCATCTTGCTGTGCGATTATTTTGTGATCCGCAAAAAGGAGTTGCAGCTGGCGGAATTGTTTAAAACCGATGGTGTCTATGCCTTCGGTGGATCGGGCTACAACATGGCCGCCCTGCTGGCCCTGGCAGCCGGGGTGCTGGTGGCTCTGGTGGGCTACTGGGTGCCTGCATTGGCCTTTTTGTACAATTTGAGCTGGTTTACGGGCTTTGCGGTTTCTTTCTTTTTGTACTGGGGGTTGATGAAGCGGAATAAGCACTGAACGCACTGAGATTATGGAGCGCATAAATGAATAGCTTATTCAATAAGTAAGAATCTCAACCAATCCTTGCCGAATAACCCGCAGTTGTTCTTCCGAAATTTCACCTATTTTCTCTCTTAATCTTTGTTTGGCAAGCGTTCTGATTTGAAAGGTCAGAACTTCCGAGTCTTCGGGAAGCTGATTGAGGGCATTTTTCTCCAGAACCAGACAACCTGCATAATGCTTTATTTTAGTGCTCAGCGGGCATATAATACAGATCCCAAGATGGTCATTCATCGCATTCCCACTTACAATCACAACAGGCCTGATGTCCCTTTGTTCATTCCCTTTAGTTGGATTAAGATTTGCCCAGTAAATATCTCGCTGTTTCATAGCACATCAAGAGAATCCAGATAACTTTTAAGGCCTTCCTCTGCAAGCCTAAGCATGTCTTCATCCTGGCTGGCCCGTTTGAAGGAATGTACATATTCCAGTTGTTTCAGTTTTTCGAGATAAAGCCGGAGCGACTTTTCGATCAACTTGTTTTTGGGAACCTTTAATTTCTCCGAAAACTCATTGAGCAACTGAATTAGCTCAGCCGGCAGGGTACTGGTGTAGGGGATATTAGAAGGCATACATATAGTTTGTATGTATAAACGACACATAATATATTTAGAAGTCGAAGAGCATGAAACAATCAAAATAGTTATTCCATAAACTTCAAACTATTCATTCAACAGATTAATATGTCCATATCAAAATTTTTCAAAGAGACTTTAAAGGTGAGTCAACGAAATACAAGATGGTCTTGGGG
>RFHT01000278.1 GCA_003696835.1 Bacteroidota bacterium | reverse complement strand
TTTGCCTGGAACCGCGTAAGTGTGCCCATTTCACAGGGCGTGATTGCCGACAGCGGCTTTTACGTGAGCTTTTCTACCGCCGACAGCAATGTGTGGTTATTGGGAGAGAGTGCCATCCCCATCTCCGGCCAGTCTTATGAAATCATTGACGGGGTGTGGGCCCAGCACCGCAACAACCGCGTGCTCGATCCCTGGATACGCGTGATTGTGGACATCAGCAATGCCTTTATTCCGGGTGCCATAAAGGGCATACCGGAGTTGGATGCCTTTGAGGTGTATCCCAACCCCGCCCAGGATCAGGTACAGCTAAAGCTGGAGTTTTCCCGTCCCATGCCCGTATCCATCAAATTGCTGGATATACAGGGCAGAAAACACCGCCTGGACACCTTCCCCTATCTACAGAGTTTTGAGCAAACCCTGGACCTGAGCCATTTGCCGCCTGGCGTTTACTTCCTGCAGGTGCTCACCCCACAGGGGCAGAAAAGTAAGAAAATCATCCTGCGCTAGGAAGCAGTTGCCCACATGTGCTACAAACAAAAAAAAACACGCTCTGTGCAGAGCGTGTTTTTTATTTGTTCCCTTTGCTCAGGAAACCCCGTCCCCCAGAATTTTGACGTCCAGGCCGTCCAGGGCAGGGGTGAGTTTGAGCTGGCACGACAAGCGGCTTTGAGGAGTGAGGTTGGGCAGGCTGTCGAGCATAAACTCCTCGTCGTCGTCGGGCTGGGGAAGTTTTTCTAACCCCTTGCGCACCTGTATATGGCAGGTACCGCAGCCGGCCATGCCGCCACATATTGCGGGCACGTCAAAGTCTTCTTCGGTGAGTACTTCCATCAAGCTTGTAGAGGGATTTTCTTCAATTTCCAACGAGCGTTTGCTCCCGTCGGTATCTTCCACCTGTATATGAATCATGTGTGAAAAGGGTTTAGCGATAAATGGCAGCAAAGATAGGGGGATTCATTTGCTTAAACAAACATCCATCAATTGTTTGGAGAAGGCCAGCAGCCGGGCTTCCTCAAAATGGGGTGCCATGAGCTGTATGCCAAAAGGCAGCTGGCTGCTGTGGCTGCCCAGGGGCAGCGAAATAGCCGGTATGCCGGCCAGGTTGGCATGCACCGTAAAGATGTCGGCCAGAAACATGGCCACGGGGTCGGAGGTTTTCTCACCCAGGTCGAAGGCTGGAGTGGGGGTAGTGGGGGTGAGCAGGAAGTCGCAGCGTTTAAACAGTTCCAGCGTTTGCTGCTGGATGAGGCGGCGCACTTTCATGGCCTGGGTGTAGTAGGCGTCGTAATAGCCGGCCGAAAGCACAAAGGTTCCCAGCATGATGCGTTTTTTTACTTCTTCCCCAAAACCCAGGCTGCGGCTTTTGACGTAGAGCGTTTCGAGATCGTTCACATTGGGGGCTCGGTAGCCATAGCGCACCCCGTCGAAGCGCGACAAGTTGGAGGAAGCTTCTGCCGTGGTGAGTACGTAATAGCAGGGCACTACATACTCCAGCAGGGGAAAAGAAACGGGCTTCACCTCATGGCCAGCCGCTGCTAATTGCTGCAAATACTGCTGCGTAAAGCGCCTGATTTCGGGGTCCAGGCCTTCGCTTTCGAGGGCCTCGCGCAGGTAGCCTATGCGATAGCGCTGCCCGGTGGCGGAGGCCAGCAAGCTGGGATAATCATCCACAGGATGGGGAGAGGCGGTGTTGTCGTGGCCGTCGGCGCCCGCCATCACCTGGGTAATGCGCGCAACGTCCTCTACCGATCTGGCCAAGGGGCCTACCTGGTCGAAGGAGGAAGCATAGGCAATGAGGCCCCAGCGCGAAACCCGCCCGTAGGTGGGTTTGAGGCCCACGATGCCGCAAAAACTGGCGGGCTGGCGCACCGAGCCGCCCGTATCGGAGCCCAGGGCAGCGTGGCACAGACCGGCGCTTACGGCCGCAGCCGAGCCGCCCGAAGACCCTCCCGGAACTTTGTTCAGATGATGCGGATTTCTTACAGGGCCATACCAGCTGTTTTCGTTGGAGGAGCCCATGGCAAACTCATCGCAGGACTGCCGCCCAATGACGATGGCATCTTCGGCCAGCAGGCGCTGAACGGCAGTGGCAGTAAAGAGAGATTCAAACCCCTGGAGTATGCGCGAGGAAGCCGTGACGGTATGGCCTTCGTAGCAGAGCACATCCTTAATACCCAAAACAAGGCCCGCCAGTTTTCCGGCAGAGCCTTGTTTTAGTTTTTGATCTGTTTCACGGGCTTTCTGCAGGGCTTCTTCTTCAAATACTTCTACAAAAGCATGAAGTGCCTGCTGCTCCCGTATGCACTTTAGATAATGTGTTACCAGTTCAATGCAGCTAATGCTGCCATCAGCCAGATCAGACTGGATTTCATCAAGGGTGAGATAAGATTTCACTAATTATGAATTCTCCTGATCCAACTTTTTCAGTTCGTCCGCTTCGGATTCAATTTCCTTTTTGATTTCTCTGGAGGCTTCCTTGAATTCGCGAATGCCTCTACCCATGCCTCTGGCCAGCTCAGGAATTTTTTTGGCTCCAAAGAGCAGCAACACCACCAGAACGATGATCATCAATTCCCAGCCACCGGGCATTGCTAAGAGCAAAAATGGAGTGTTTACCATCATAATCAATTTTTTAAAAGTGATTTTTCTTATGCAAATGTAAGACTTTTATCTGAAATCGGGCTTTAATTTCCCGGATAATTACTGAGCAATTGTTTGTTTGGAGGATGAAGCTAGGCATTTATTTTCAGAATTGCCAACTTCTTTTGGTACACGCATTACCTTTGATGATGGAACGAATGTATCCTCATTTACCCTCCTGCATCACTTCCAGTTCATGCTCATAGAGGTAGCCTTCAAACCAGATGCGCAGCATGCCCGAAGAGGTGGATTTTCTCAAAAAGAAGTAATGGCGGGTGCTGTTGGGGATGAGGTCGAAGTAACAGGCGCTGAGGCTGGAGTCGGGTTGCTGCAGGTGGTAGTAGAGCACCCGCCCGTTGGGGTGCTGGAGGGTGTCCCTGGCCATCAGTTGGGGGTCAAAGTGCAGGATGACGGAATCGGCGCGAAAGTCCACCGAAAAGGTGGGGGAGGGCAGGGGCAGGCTGTCGCGGAAGAGCTTGCCCGCCTGCGGCACTCCATAGCCCAGGTAATAGTCGAAGTAGGGGTAATAATGCCCCAGGGAGCGGATGCCTGCGCTGAGGGCAGCCGGGCGCAGGCTGGAGTCCTGCTGTAGCATACAGGCAGCCAGGCCCGCTACCAGCGGGCTGGCAAAGGAGGTACCCGCATTGATGTCGAAGCGGCCCTTTTTCCAGGCCGTAACCACATAAGCCGGTGCTGCCACATCGGGTTTGAGTTTGCCAGCGGAATTGGGACCTATGGACGCAAATTTGATGTGCATGGGCAGCATGGGCATGGATCCCCCAACAGATAAGACTTCGGGGGCATCGGCCGGAGCGCCCATGTATTTCCAGGCTTTTTCGCCCTCATTGCCCATAGCACACACCACCAGTATGCCTTTTTGAGTAGCTATGGCGGCCGCGCGGCTGACCATACTGGTTTTGCCGTCCATGTCTTCGTAGGTGTAGCGTTCGTGGGTAAAGGTGATAGAAGAATTGATGATGTGAGCACCCTGCTGGTCGGCCCACTGGGCGGCAGCCAGCCAGTGGTCTTCTTCGGCGGGCAGCTCCTTTTTTTCGTGCTCGGTTCGGGCCAGTAAAAACTCCGCTTCCTTTGCGCAGCCCAGTTGGCGGCCTTCCATCATGCCGGCTATGCAACTCATCACTTCGGTGCCGTGAGTGGAGTGGGCATACACACTGGCGCCTGGCTGGTAAAAATTTCGCGTTTGCAGGATATGGCCCTTGCTTCGGGCATAAGCCAGGGCAGGGTGGGTGTCGGCTTCTTTAAAACCGGCGTCGAAAATGGCGATGCGAATGCCTCGACCCCACAGGCCGTGTGCCTCCAGGCTGTCGAGCTGCATGAGCCCACGGCTGAGGGAAAGCAGGGTATCCAGTTTGGGGTTGGCCAGGCTGGGCCGGGCCTTGTTGGTGCTGGCGGGCCGGGCATGTACATAGTGGCCTAGCGGCCGGATGGAATCCACAAAGGGCAGCTGGCTCAGCTGCAGCAGCTGAGCCGGACTGGCCTGCACACTCACTGCATTGAACCACCTGAGGCGGTAGCGAAGCGAATCCACTACATGGGCCACGGCCTCCACATAACGCTCATTCAGAGGCAAATCACGCTCATCGTATAGGGGGAGGCCCAGGTTTTTGCGCCTTTCCAGAGCTTGGGGGTGAAAATAAGTTGTTGGGTCAAAGTTCTGAGCCTCCTTATCGGTAAAAGAAACCAAAAAACAGCCCGTAGTGGGCTCGGGCTCCACCAGGGGCAGCCGGTTTGTGAGACTCAAAGCAACAAAAAACAGGGTGCTGATACCCGCTGCAAGCATGTTCCACATAAGCACTTCCAGTTTGGGCGGAATATATCCCCCTTTTGTACGGGAGGGCCAGCGGCACTTATTCCACCCAGTCGGCAATAAAAATATTGGTTTCCCTCGTACCGCCATTGTTGCGGTTGGAAGCCCATACCAGTTTGGTGGCATCGCCATTAAACATGGCAAAGGCATCAAACTGCTCATCGTACGTAATTTGTTCCAGGCCGGTTCCGTCTATGTTGATCATGTAGAGGTTAAATTTGCGGCCAGACTCGGAAGCATGATTGGAAGAAAAGATAATTTTTTTGCCCGAGGGATGAAAAAACGGGGCCCAGTTGGCTTTGCCCAGGTGGGTAATCTGCTGAAGCTCGGACCCGTCAACGTTGCATACAAACACCTCCATGTTAGTAGGTGCCACCATTCCCTGGGCCAGTAGCTCTTTGTATTCTTCTTTTTCGGCCTCTGATTCAAATCGCGAAGCCCTGAATACCAGCTTGCTGCCATCGGCAGAGAAAAATGCCCCTCCATCATATCCCAGCTCGTGGGTCACCTGCTGCACATCGCTGCCGTCCAGGTTCATGGTGTACAGGTCCAGGTCGCCATTGCGGGTGGAGGTAAACACCATGCGGTCGCCTCTGGGGGAAACGGTGGCCTCTGCGTCGTAGAATTCGTTATCCGTGAGCTGTGCCAGTATATTGCCTGCTTTGTCGGCAATGAAGAGCTCGTAGCTGTTGTAGATGGGCCATACGTATTTGCGTATTTTGGCCCGGTCAATATCCGGCGGGCAATCGGGGCCGGAAAGGTGAGTGGAAGCATATACAATGGTCGAATCGCCCGGAAGGAAATAGGCACAGGTGGTACGGCCCTGCCCGTTGCTGATGCGGTGGAGTTGGGCCCGCTCAGTCCTGCTGGCAGGCAAGTGGGTGTAAAATATCTGATCGCAGGGAATGCCTTCGGCCTGGTGCTCGCGCTGCAATACGAGCTGCTGGTAGTCAAAGCTGAAGTAAGCTTCTGCATTGTTTCCGCCAAAAGTGAGCTGCTGCACGTTTTTTAAGTGCGTCTCTCCTTCATATCTAAGGCTGTCGGGAATTTCAGCTTCTTCATTGGAGGCAGATTGATTGCCGGGCTGGCAGGCCCAAAAAGCTATGAGCATTAAAATGGAGGAAAAAATCAGTGTTTTATTCATTAGGTTTTCGTTGAAGTACGCTACAAATTTAGTGGAATATGGCAGAAATCTACACTTTTGCCTTTTGCTTTCTACAGATGTTAAAATTTCTGTGCTCCGCATACAACATTCCCTTTCAAATTCAGTTTTTTAGGTATCAATTTTTCAACCAATGATTACTCCCATGTCATCCACGAAAAGTCGTCTGGCAATAGAACTGATGGTAGATGCCTTTATGCAGGCCGAAATACAACGCGACCTGCTGCTGATGAAGTCTGATTTTTTCGGCCTGTTTGATTCCTTTTATGCTGCAGGGAAAGCTGCCGACCTGCCTGGGCATACCTCAGATATGGCCCGCTTTGCCCGCAAATTTCCCATCAACAACAATTAGCCCTCCAATTCCTCAGCCACATCCCCCCTTCCGCTGGCAGGCCGATTCCGCATGTAGCATACTGTTTTCAGCTGATCATACCGCTTTTCTGAATTTTGCGTATTTTGCTGTTCATTGAGCAACGCAAACCTACTTTTACTATGTATCGTCCTGCCATCATGGCGGCCCTGCTGCTGAGTTGTTGCTGGCTGGCTGCCTGCACCTCCACCTCCGCCGAAAAGCCTGAACTACCGGCCCGGCAGATCAAAGCCGAAATGGAAACCGCCCTGACAGCAGGCCTGCTGCACCGCTGGTACCCTGCCAGTGTGGACAGCCTCTATGGAGGCTTTCTCTCCGACTTCAGCTACGACTGGAAGCCCACCGGGCCGCACCACAAATTTATCGTTACCCAGGCCCGCCATCTGTGGACCTGCTCCAAAGCTGCCGAAAAATACCCGCATGATGCCCGCTATGCTGCAGCAGCTGCGCATGGTTTCGGGTTTTTGCGCGATGTGATGTGGGACAAAGAATATGGCGGCTTTTTCAACATCCTCAGCCGGGAGGGCAAGCTGATGATGGATCATGCCTACCGGGATGAAAAACGGGCCTACGGCAATGCCTTTGGCATATACGGCCTGGCGGCCTATTACAAGCTGAGCCATGACGAGCAGGCGCTGAAGTTGGCCCAGCAGGCCTTCCACTGGCTGGAGACCCACAGCCACGATGCCCAATACGGCGGTTACTTCGAATTTCTCACGCGCAGAGGCGAAAACGCCCGCACGGGCTATGAGGCAGCGCCCGGCAGCACGGCAGCCCTTGCCCCCAAAGACCAAAACAGCAGCATACATTTGCTCGAAGCCTTTGCCGAGCTCTACCAGGTGTGGCCCGACAGCCTGCTGGAAGTGCGTCTGCGGGAGATGTTGCACCTCATACGCGATACCATTGTGGGGGACAAACCCTATATGACCCTCTTTTTTACCCCCGAATGGCATCCCCTTTCCTACCGCGACAGTGCACCCGAAGTACGCCAGGCCCACTACCACCTGGACCATGTTTCATTTGGGCACGATGTGGAAACGGCTTTCCTTATGTATGAGGCTGATGCCGTGCTGGGAGGGGAAGAAAGGGCCCAAAGCCTGCAGGTGGGCAAGCGCATGCCGGACCACGCTCTGGCCAATGGCTACGACCACCATACCGGTGGTTTTTACGAGCGCGGATACTACTTTGCCGGTGCCGATACCATCAGCATACTGGATCACCGAAAAAACTGGTGGACGCAGGTGGAAGGCTTTCATTCGCTGTTGCTGTTTGCCAAGCTTTTTCCGGAGGAAGCGATATACGGGGAAAAATTCGTTCATTTGTGGCGCTACTGCCAGCAGTACCTCATGGATGCCCAACACGGCGGCTGGTACAGCTACGGCCTGGATGAGTCGCCCCAGGCGCGTACGGGCCCCAAAGGCCAGATATGGAAAGGCAATTACCACATAGCCAGGGCCCTGATGAACAGCATTCAGCTGCTGGAGGCAGCTTTGCACGAGTGAGTTGGATCCATAAAAGAGCGGCCAGCTTCTCCTAAAGGACGAAAAAAGAAAGACATGTTGAAAACGCCCCACATAGCAGTCAATACCCGTTTGTTGCTGAAAGACCGCCTCGAAGGCATTTCGCGTTTTACCTATGAGGTGCTCAGGAGATTGACAACCCGGCACCCGGAGGTTCACTTTTCCTTTATATTTGACCGCCCCTATGATGAGTCTTTTATTTTTGGGGCCAATGTTGAACCGCATGTGCTGTTTCCCCAGGCGCGCCATCCCGTACTGTGGCACAGCTGGTTTCACTTCAGCACTCCATTGTTGCTGCGTCGTCTGAAGCCCGACCTCTACTTCAGCCCGGAGTTTTACCTCAGCGGTGCCAAAGACCTGCCCCAGGTGCCCGTTTTCCACGACCTTGCTTATGAGCATTTTCCCGAAGATATAGGAAGATGGGCTGCGGCCTACTGTCGTCATTATTCGCCCCGCTATGCCCGCAAAGCCGCCCACATCCTCACCGTTTCGGAGTATTCCAGGCAGGACCTGGCCACCCGTTACCAGCTGCCCCTGGAAAAGATTAGTGTGGTGTATAACGGCGCCAGCGAGCACTTCCGGCCCATGCCCGAGGCGGAGCAGGCGGTTGTACGGGCCAGGTACAGCCGGGGCTGCCCCTACTTCTACTTTGTGGGCACCTTACAGCCGCGCAAAAATATCAGCCGTTTGCTGCGGGCCTTTGACCAGTTTCGCGCAGGCGTGAGCGAGCCGGTAAAACTGCTGGTGGTGGGGCGCAAGGGCTGGAAGTACCGTGAAGCCATGCAAACCTATGAGCAAATGCGCTTTAAAGAGGAGGTGGTGTTTACCGGCTTTGTTTCCGACGAGGAATTGGCAGGGCTGGCTGCCAGCGCCCTGGCATTGTGTTATGTACCCTACCTGGAGGGCTTTGGCATACCCGTGCTGGAAGCCATGTACTGCGACACGCCCGTAATTTGCAGCAACCTCAGCTCACTACCCGAAGTTGCAGGTCAGGGGGCCATGCTGGTGGACCCCTTCAAGGAGGAAGACATTGCCCGGGCTATGCAGGCAGTGTATGCCGATGCCGGCCTGCGGCAGCAACTCATAGAAGCTGCCCGCCTGCAGCGCCAGCAATTTTCCTGGGATCAAACCAGCCAACGGGTGTGGCAGGTGTTGTCACGCTTCCTGTAAGGACTCCCGGTGCAGCGCCCGGGCCCCCAGGTAGAAAAAGTACATGCTGATGATGAGAATAAAATGGGCAATGTCGTGATGATTGAACATGAACAGCTTCATTTCCAGGGCTTTTTCTATGAGGATGAGCGGCATAATGAGCATGCCTGTGAGGATGAGCCCGCTGGCTTGCCGCCGCTGCTTAAGGTAGTAATAAGCATGTATCAGGCCCAGAAAGCCCACGGTGCCCAGGGCAGAGTTGAGATTTACCAGCTGAAAGCTATGCCAGTTGAGCAGTAAGGCCGTAAAGGCGATGAATTGTACGCCTACCACTACTGTTAATATGCGTTTGAGCTGTTCATTTTGCAGCAGTACAATGGCACTCATCTCCACCGCACTCACACTCAGGGCACCCAGTATCCAGGCTACCCGAAAAAAATTAACCCCCACCGTTTCCACGTATGCACGGGTGGCGTGTCCCAGCCCTCCAAAGACCATGGCTACGGCAGTGAGCAGGAAAAACCACATCCAATAGCGTAGGGCAGGTTGTGCGGCATGCAACTTGTACAGCTTCGCATACCAGTAGAGCCCAAAGATAGTGATGAGAAAATTGGTGGCGGCTACCGTAGGCTCAGTGATGGGGACGCCGCCCAGCATGACTGATTCGTATTCCATGCTGCAAATTTAGAAGTTTTTTTTTCGATTTCCATTTCTGCCTCTGTGTCACTCTGGTCGTTGAGGGGGGGCGGCAACCGTTTACGAATCATCTTTGTCTTTATGGGGGAAAGATGATGATTTTTTAATCAAAACTTATTACTTTGGGGATATGAAACGCAGTTATTATCTGGGGGTATTGATGGGATTGATCGGTCTGGCCATTTACCCGGTAGGACTGAATTCTCCGGGCAGTGTGGAGCCACTTTCTGCTGGCAAGCTAGAAAAGGAATGGGCCGAAAGCTGCCAGAAAATCATTCAGGATGCTACTTTGCAGGAGGAGGGCTGGGATACCCTGGCACAAACGCGTTTCTGGCGGCTGGTCATGCAGCTGGACCCCGGTATCAGTCTCATCAACATTGCCCGCACCCGCGAAGTAGTGGGTACAGTGGATACGGACTTATTTGATTCTTGGAAGAAAAAGCGGCAGGAGGCCTTCAAAGACAGCGTGCGCAGCAGCCTGGGGCTGCCTGAGGATGCCGAAATATACATCACTTCCGGCAAAAACCATTTTTATTCCTTTGACAAAGTGGTGCCCAGTATCAGCAAGGGCATAGAGGTGTTCGCCCAGGAGGGGGTGGACCCCTGGTATGCCCAGAGTATTTTGCTTATAGAAAGCCCGGGCAAACTGCAGCTTTCCACTGCTGGGGCTTATGGTCCTTTTCAACTGATGAAGGGGGTGGCCAAAGAGCAGGGGCTCACGGTAAACAAAGATCAGGATGACCGCAAAGATTTTGTGAAATCTGCCCGCGGAGCTGCCCGCCTCATACGCAGGGTGTGCCTGCCCAAAACCCGGGCCATGCTGGAGGAGCTTGACCTTTCATACCAGGAAACCGACATCTGGTTTCGCCTGCTGGTGCTGCATGTCTATCATGCCGGGGCGCGTAATGTAAGGGGAGCCCTGCGCAAAATTCGCCCTAAAGAAGGGGGCATGGAACTCATCCGCCAACTATGGCAAACTCAGTACCGCCGCTTTGGCAACGCCTCCCAAAATTACTCCCAAATTGCCCTGGCCAGCATGCTCGAAC
Source organism: Bacteroidota bacterium (assembly GCA_003696835.1). Lineage (GTDB taxonomy): Bacteria > Bacteroidota > Bacteroidia > J057 > J057 > J057. The sequence continues at coordinate 279 of RFHT01000278.1, read as the reverse complement.
TTCATGACCTGGCCCTGGAAAAACCCGGCAGTATCTGCCCGATGCAGGATGCTGGGGACAGGTGACAGGTGACAGGTCACAGGATGCAGGGGACAGGTGACAGGTGACAGGTGACAGGATATCCTGCATCTTGCATCTTGCATCTTGCATCCAGCATCCTGCATCTTGCATCCTGCATCTTGCATCCAGCATCTTTGCGCCTTCCTGAAAGTCGTTAGCCCCCGTTCTCATCTATCTTCCCCCCCTGAACTGCCGTCCATATTTCAGGTAGAGATATAG
>RFHT01000277.1 GCA_003696835.1 Bacteroidota bacterium | reverse complement strand
TATTGGGTTTGGCCCTTGCTGCGCTCCAGCAGGATGCGGTTGGTGTGCAGCAGGGATTGTTTTTTGCCGCAGTCAAACCAGTTTTCCACCCGAAAAGCCCGGAAAGCATGCCCTTTGACCAGCATCTGCATGAGGGCATCGGTCAGGGCGTATTCCCCACTTGCTGGCAAGGGGCGTTTCACCAGTTGGTCGAGCTCTTCGATCAGGGCCTTTACGGCTTCAATTTTGTACATGCCCACCAGGGCCAGGTTGCTTATGGGGATCTGGGGTTTTTCGGTGAGGCTTACCACCGACTGGTCCTCATCCACCACCGCAATGCCAAACTTGAGGGGATTATCCACTTCCTGTACGGCCAGCACATTGCCGGGCAGTTCCAGTATTTTTTGGGTGTCTTCATCGAAAATGGTATCCCCCAGTATGATGAGCAGCTCTTCAGCCCGGGCCATTTGGTTGCGGGCCATCCACAGGGCGTGTCCCAGGCCTTTGCGGGGCTCCTGCACCACAAATTCCATTTCAATCTTCCCCGCATAATTTTGCTCTACGTATTCCTGTATTTTTTCTTTCAAATACCCTACAATGAACAAGTGGTCCTTCACCCCGGCCTGTATGAGGTTGTCGATGATGTGTCCAAGTATGGGCTTGCCTGCAACAGGAATGAGCGGTTTTGGTTGGGTATGGGTATGGGGGCGGAGCTGGGTGCCTGCCCCTGCTACAGGGATCACAGCTTTCATGTACCTTTTGGATTGGGCATTGGGTGAAATGATTGAACAAACAAACATACAGGCTTCTGGCAAATAAAACTGCATCGGGATAGCAAAAATTGTAACTTGCCTGCCCAAATGCGATACAGCGGATTATGATGGATTTGCGTACGGCATTACAAGATGAAGTGTTTGAAATATTGCGGGCATGTAGCCGCCGCCTGGGACTGCGGGCCTACCTCATTGGTGGCTATGTAAGGGATTTGTTGCTCAAGCGCCCCTGTAAAGATATAGATGTGGTGGTGGAAGGCCAGGGCATTGCGCTTGCACGGGCCTTTGGCGAGGCAGTAAACAGCAAAGAGGTCATCGTGTATGAAAACTTTGGCACGGCCATGGTGCGCTTTCAGGACTATGTGGTGGAATTTGTGGGCGCCAGAAAGGAAAGCTACCGCCGCAACTCCCGCAAGCCCCTGGTGGAGTCGGGCACCCTCAGAGAGGACCAACTGCGGCGGGATTTCACCATCAATGCCCTCTCCATTTCCCTCAACGAAGAAGACTACGGACAGCTGCATGACCCCTTCGGCGGGCTGCAGGACCTGGAAGCCGGGCTGATACGCACCCCCACGGACCCCAACATCACCTTTTCGGACGATCCGCTGCGCATGATGCGGGCCATCCGCTTCGCCACTCAGTTGGATTTCCACATAGAGGAAGGCACCTATTCGGCCATTGCTGCCAATAAGGAACGCATCCGCATCGTATCGCGCGAGCGCATTACCGATGAGCTGCAAAAGATCATCATGGCCCCCAAGCCCTCGCGGGGCTTTTTGCTGCTCTTCAAAACGGGTTTGCTGCACCTCATCTTTCCCGAACTGGCCAGCTTGCATGGAGTGGAGTATGTGAATGGACGGGGGCATAAGGACAATTTTTACCACACCCTCAAGGTGCTGGACAATGTGAGCGCGCAGAGCGACAATGTGTGGCTGCGGTGGGTGGCCCTGCTGCACGACATCGCCAAGCCGCTTACCAAACGCTATCAGCCCGGGCAGGGCTGGACCTTTCACGGCCATGAAGATAGGGGTGCCCGCATGGTGCCACGCATATTCAAAAAAATGCGCCTGCCCATGAATGAGCACATGCGCTATGTGCAAAAGCTGGTGCGCCTGCACCAACGGCCCATCGCCCTGGTTACAGAGGAAGTAACCGACAGCGCCATTCGCCGGCTGGTGGTAGAAGCCGGCGACGACCTGGAAGACCTGCTCAGCTTCTGCCGGGCCGACATCACCTCAAAGAATGAGAAAAAAGTGCGCAAGTTTCTCAGCAACTACGACGCGCTGGCACAGCGCATACGGGAGGTGGAAGAACGCGACCAACTGCGCAACTGGCAGCCCCCCGTAAGCGGCGACATGATCATGCAAGCCTTTGACATCCCGCCGGGCAAAACCGTCGGCCTCATCAAAAACGAAATCAGAGAGGCCATACTCGATGGCCTCATCCCCAATGAACAGCAAGCTGCCCTGGCCTATATGCACCAAATTGCCCCCAAATACCTGCCCGATACGGGCAAGCTCAAAACCTGAAGGCCGCTTTACCACTCTCCCTTGCGCCCAAACTGCTTGCGCACGGCTTCACCAAAGGCCCTGCGGGCTTCTCCAAGCCGCCGCAGCCGGGCGGCCAGGTCCAGGCTTTCGGTAGTCCTGGCCGCTGCAATAACCGTTTCGCATTCCAGGCGGTCCATGAAGGTGGCGGCTTCCAGCAGCTTTTCGCTTTCCTCGGCCTCTATGGCCAGAAAGCCGTGCTGGTCGGCATGTATGAGCTGGCCGGGGCGTATGCGCTGGCCAAATACTTCCACCTCTGTGCCCCAGGCTACCGGCATGGCGTAGGCGTGCCCCACGCACAAGCGCCTGGCAAGCGCCTTAAAGCCCGCATTGGTCATTTCGTCCACATCGCGTATGGCGCCGTCGGTAATGGTGCCCACGCAGCCCAGAGCGCGGTGGGTGTTGGCATTGACTTCCCCCCATATAGAGCCTACCACCCGGGGTTTGTCCAGGTCCTGCACCACCACAATTTTGGGGCCGGGCGCCTCTGCCACATACTGCAGGTATTCCTCCGCGGCAGCAGGCCGTTGTTTGTGGCGGGGATTGGAGGGTTCTATCAGCAGGGTAACGGCATAGCCCACCATGGGCCCCATTTGCGGCATGAAGTCACGGGTTTCTTCCAGGTTAATACCATCGCGGGTGCGGTCGCGGCTGGTGATTTGCTCCCAGCCATTGTAAATGGTGGGGGTGTTCCAGCGTTTGAGTTGAAGTAACAAGCTGTGCTCGGGCATAGTGATGGAGTTGAGGTGAGGCCCAACAAGTTAGAGAAGGTAGGCACAACTTACAAGCCTGCGGCATTCATTGCGCAGGCTTACCTACGGGCCAGAAAGGAGGGCATGGAAGAGTTTGTGGAAAAACTTGTGGATAATTTGTGGAAAAACTTGTGGATAATTTGTGGGAAAATGGGGGATAGATGGAAATAGAGGCGGCAGGGCACAGGCCGGAGTCCAGCAGAAACGCCTTGAAGGAGATACAAGAAAAACCCCGTTTTTTCAAACTTATTAAACTGACCCCATTGGCTTAGTGTCCTTTGTGCCCTCTGTGGCTAAGCCACAAGCCCTGTCCCCTGCATCCCCCGACAATTCCCGCATAAAATTTGAATTGTGAGCAATAAACTCGAAATTCGGGCCGCAAAAGCAGCAGGCACAAAACCAAATCCTTGTACATGACCCCAACATCACAAATAACCGAGCAAATCCAGCAGGCCGCAGCCGCGGCCGTTAAGTCCCTGTACGATATAGACATAGCACCAGAGGCTTTTCCGGTGCAGGAAACCCGCAAGGAGTTTGAAGGCGACTTTACCCTGGTGGTATTTCCCCTGGCAAAATACCGCCTGGGCGCACCGCCCCAGATTGCTGCCCAGCTGGGCGAAGCCCTGCTGCAGCGCCTGGAGGTGCTGCAAAGCTACAACGTCATCAAAGGCTTTCTCAACCTCAGCTTCAAATCCGAGTTCTGGTGGGAATTTCTCGCCCACCAACAGCAGAATGAGGCCTTCTTTCGCACTTCCCTGGGCCAGGGCCAGAAGGTAGTGGTGGAGTACTGCTCCCCAACACCAACAAACCCCTGCACCTGGGCCATCTGCGCAACATCATACTGGGCTATTCCACCACCGAAATTCTGCGGGCCAACAGCTTCGATACCCACGCCGTATGCCTCTACAACGACCGCGGCACCGCGATATGTAAGTCCATGTATGCCTGGCTGCGGGAAGGGAAAAACGAAACGCCCGAATCTACCGGCAAAAAAGGCGATGTGCTGGTAGGCGACTACTACGTAGCCTATTCCGCTATGCTGGAAGAAGACATTGCACAGCTCAAAGCCCAGGGCATGGATGAAGAAGAAGCCAAAAAGCAGGCCCCCGCCCAAAAGGCCGTGGAGGACATCCTCCTGCGCTGGGAACAGGGCGACCCCGAAATCAGGCAGCTGTGGCAACAGATGAACGAATGGGTGTACAAAGCCCACCGCCAAACCTTCCGGCGCCTGGGCGTGGCATTCGACAAGTTTTACTACGAGTCGGAACTCTACCAACTAGGCAAGCAAACGGTAGAAAAAGGCCTGCAAATGGGGGCCTTTTACCGCAAGGAAGACGGATCCGTGTGGGTGGACCTCACTGCCGACGGCCTGGACCACAAACTGCTGCTGCGCGCCAATGGCACCTCGGTATATATCACCCAGGACCTGGCCGCGGCCGAGGTGCGCTACGACGACTATAAAATGGACCGCTCCGTCTATGTGGTCGGCAATGAGCAGGACTACCACTTCAAGGTGCTTTTTCTCATTCTCAAAAAACTCCAGAAACCCTTTGCCGACGGCCTCTACCACCTCTCCTACGGCATGGTGGACCTGCCCACTGGCAAAATGAAGTCGCGCGAAGGCACCCGCGTGGACATAGACGACCTGCTGGGCGAAATGATGGACAGGGCCCGGGAAGAAACCCTCAAGCTGGGAAAAACCGAGGGGATGGACGAGGCCGAGCGGGAAGATTTGTACCAGAAAATCGGGCTGAGTGCTGTGAAGTTTTTTCTGGCCAAAGTGGACCCCAAGAAGCGCATGCTCTTCAATCCGGAGGAATCTTTTGACATACACGGCCACACCGGCCCCTTTGTACAGTATGCCTATACCCGCACCGCTGCCCTGCAGCGCAAGGCCGAAACCCTCGACCTGCCGCCTTTTACGGCAGAAAGCCGCCCCGAGCAGCCCCTCAACGAAGCCGAACGCCTGCTGCTGAGGCAGCTCTTTCAGTATCCTGCCGTTTTGCAGGAAGCAGCGGCGGCCTACAGCCCGGCCCTCATTGCCAACTATGCCTACGAGCTGGCCAAAGCTTACAACCGCTTTTACCAGGGTGAGAAAATCCTCAACCCCGATATGCCCCATACCAGTGCCTTCCGCTTCGCCCTTTCGGGTTTTGCAGGCAAAACCCTGCAGGAAAGTATGCGTTTATTAGGCATTGGCATGCCCGAACGCATGTAAATTGTCAGAGGAAATGCATAAATTGTCAGGATTTTTTTCGTTACCTATATGAATAAGTCTAATCGTTGAAAAACATGCTGAAATATTTTATAAGTAAAGAGTTCTTCATCACCCTGCTGGGGCTGGGGCTGCTGGGACTTCTGGCTTATCTGTTGATATTTTTCATCTTTTTACCCTCCTACACCCGCCATGGAGAAGCCCTGCTGGTACCCGATGTGTACGAGCTCCCCTGGGAGGAAGCCCAGAACATCCTCAAGCAGAAAGGCCTGCGCGTAGAAGTGCGCGACTCCGCCTACTACGACGACCTGGAGCCCCTCACCGTGGTGTCCCAATACCCCGTAGCCCTCAGCCGGGTAAAACCCAACCGCAAAGTTTACCTCACCCTCAACAAACGGGTTCCCCCTATGGTAAAAGTACCCGACATTGAAGGCTTTACCCTCTACCAGGCCAAATCGCGCCTCGAAAGCTGGAAGCTCGGTATTGGCACGGTTTCCACCAGGCCCGACCTGGCCGACAACGTGGTGCTGGAGTATTCCTACAAAGGACGCAGGCTTTCGCCCGGGCAAGAAGTACCCCAGGGCGCCCAAATCAATGTGGTCATTGGCAGCAATTACGGCAGCGGCAGAAGCACAGAAATTCCCAACCTCATTGGCCTCACATACGAAGAGGCAGTAAACACCCTGCGGCAGTATCACCTGGGCGTAGGCAGTGTGATCTACAATCCCAATGGTCCCCCAGAAGAAGAAGGCAAAGTGTATAACCAAAACCCCAGGGCCCTACCCGGCGACTCCCTGCAGGTAGGCCAATCGGTCAACCTCTTTATCTATGGCAAAGAACCTGAACAATTAGAAGGAGTGGAAATTGAAGTAATAAAAAACAACTGATTATATTTTTATTCCCTGCTGAAACTGTACTCCACCTCTGCCGTTAAATTACTACACACTCAACCTTTGATGAATTCCCCTGTCTTTTGGTAGAGAATTCGAAACAACACCCAGCGTTTTTTTCGAACTCCTTTGATTTTCGGAATGCATGTTGCGGTATTCCTATGTCACGATGTTAAGACTTAAATTGAGATGAGAATCTGTGCAATTCTGTGTATAACCATTGTCTTCCTGGCGGCCTGCAGCACCGAGCCCGCCAACACACCTCCGCACCAACTGGCCCTGTTTCAAACCTCCGGCCAGCAAAAGGAGCTGCCCAAAGAGCGTATCAGCCCCCTCAAACAGGCTGCTGGTCTTATTGACAATGCGGTCGTAAAAGTTGCCTACAGCTCTCCGGCCATGCGCGGCCGCATCATTTGGGGCGCCCTGGTGCCCTACAATGAAGTGTGGCGCACCGGCGCCAACGAGGCCACCCGCATTACCTTTGAAAAAGATGTGCTCGTAGAAGGCCAACTCCTCAAAGCCGGTACCTACAGCCTCTATTCCATCCCTTCGGAACACGAATGGACCATCATCTTTAACGAAATATGGGATCAGTGGGGCACTGAGTACGACCCGGCCTTTGATGTACTGCGCGTAAAAGTGCGCCCCCAGCCCCTGCCCTCTCCACAGGAAAACCTCCAGATAGAGGTAGAACCAACCGGAATCAGCATTAGCTGGGAAAAAATAAAAGTTTCTGTTAATATTAGGGGAATTACGGAAAGCGAATCCAGCCCAGATGCAGGCTAAGCACTGTGGGGACCCGCTTTCTCATACAGGTCACCAAACGCAGCAACTATTTCCTCGCCTGAACACATAGCCGATTCTCAGTGGTTTCAACAATTCTTTAAAGAACACGCCCGAAACCTTCGCAACTTCCTCTACTACAAATGTGGGGATGCTGCCCTGGCCGAGGACCTCATGCAAGAAGCCTTTTTACGCCTGTGGCAAAAACGGGAGCAGGTGGCTCCCTCAAAGGCAAAAAGCTACCTCTATACCGTAGCCAATAATCTTTTCCTGGACGACCTCAAGCACCGGCAGGTCGTACTGAAGTTTTTCAGGCGCCCTCACAAATCTGCCGAGCACGAGCATCCCGCCTATCTGCTGGAGTCGGAAGAGTTTAAACAAATGCTCGAAGCGGCCATCGCTGCCCTGCCCGAAAAAAGCAGGCTGGTGTTTTTGATGAACCGCATCGACAAACTCTCCTACCAGGAAATTGCCCGGCGGCTGGACATCAGCGTCAAAACTGTGGAAAAACGCATGCACAAGGCCCTGCTGAGCCTGCGAAAACTGCATAAAAAGATATAAGTGATAGGGAATTCGCTCCCTCAGTCGTTTGAATCATAACAAAGCAGCAATTTGAGCATTCCATGAATCCTGACTCCGACATACTGGCCCGCTGGCTGGAAGGCAGGCTGAGTGAAGCCGAGCTTGAGCAGTTGGAAGCGAGCTACGACCTGCAAGAACTGAAAAAGTGGGTGGAAGCTGCCGGAGAACTGCAGCCGCCTCCTTTTGACGAAAAGCAGGCCTGGCAGCGCTTCCTCAGCCGCAGGGAGGCCGAAGCACCGGCTGTGGACCCCACAGCCGGGCGCGCTTTTCCCTGGAGGTGGGTGGCCGGACTGGCTGCAGGCCTGGCCCTGCTCGCCATGGGGTATTGGCTGGCCATGCCATCGGGCAGCTTTCAGCTCCAAACCCAGGCAGCCGAGCACCAGCGCCACACCCTGCCCGATGGTTCCGTGGTCCTGCTCAATGCTGAAAGCCGCCTGAGCTACCAGGCCCGAAGTTGGGACAAACAGCGGGTACTCAGGCTGGAAGGGGAAGCATTTTTTGTGGTAAAAAAAGGTAGCCCCTTTGTGGTACATACCCCACAGGGACAAGTACAGGTGCTGGGCACCAGCTTCAACGTGCACGACCGCGGCCTTCGCCTGGAAGTAGCCTGTTTTACCGGCAAAGTGCAGGTGAGCAATTCCAGCCTAAGCGATGAGGTGCTGCTCACAGCGGGAGAGGGAGTAGCCATAAAGGGCCAGGATGTGCTGCCGCTTCAACTGGAGGTACAGGACAGCCTGCCCGCCTGGAGCAGCGGCCGCTTCCGCTTTCACCAGGCCAGTATCAGGGAAGTACTCGGGGAAGTGAGCAGGCAATTTGATGTAAGGGTGCAATACCTGGGCCCCGACAAAATCTATAATGGTGGCTTTGACACCCACCTGGGGCTGGAGCATGCCCTGAAAATGGTGTGCGACCCGCTCAACCTGGCCTATGACATCAAGGGCCGCGTGGTGACCATCAAAGTTCGCAACAATGCGCATGTTCAGCACGAGCACATAAGTGAATAAAGCGTTCCTCAACAGATCGTAACGTCCATGAAGGAGCACGTGAAGCAAACAGCTGAGCCTTTGCTGCCTTTCCCCCCTGAAGGGAGAAAGCAGGCCCGCTATGCCCCCGGCAGGCGCCTGCACACCTGCATCAAATACCTCCTACTGTGTATATGCCTGGGAACATGGGGAGTACAGCAGCTGTATGCCCAGCAAGTACCCATCCGGCTGAGGTGTTCCCACCAGCCCCTGCGCAGCATACTCGATACACTGGAGCAGCGCTACCAGCTGGTGTTTGCCTACGACGAGCAGCTGCTCGACGGCATTGAGCTCACCGCCGACCTGCATGCGACCAGCCTTCGGCAGGCATTGACCAGCCTGCTGAAGGACACGAACCTGGAGTTTGAAATAGTGGGGAGGGAGTACATCATTCTCAAAGCCAGGCCCGCACCGCCGCCGCCGGCAGTGCCGGTATATTCAGGTACAGTGTGGGACTCACTCAGCCAGCAGCCGCTGGCTTATGCACAGGTATTTCATCCGCGGCTGAAGCAGGGCACCCTTACCGATGAAAGTGGCCACTTCCAGCTGCCCCTGCCTCTTCAGGGGCAGGACAGTATATGGGTGAGTCATATTGGCTATGAGCGAAAAAGCCTGCTGCTCAAACCCATTTCCCAAACCGTAACGGTAACCCTCAGGCCCCGGCTCCACACCCTGGAAGATGTCATGATTGCGGCCAAAAAAATAACCCCTATCTCCATTCCCTCCGGCCAAAACTACATTTCGGTGCGGCCCAACGACATAGAAGCTTTTCCTGGCCTGGGTGAGCCCGACCTGCTGCGTGGGCTGCAGTTGTTGCCCGGAGTAAGCGGACAGGATGAGGGCACGGGCGGCTTGCATGTACGCGGGGGCACCCCCGACCAGAACCTCGTTCTCTGGGATGGCATTCCCGTCTTCCACAGAGGGCATTTTTTCGGCGCATTTTCTCCTTTTAATCCGCAGGCGGTACAGGATCTCAATTTTTACGCCGGCGGCCTCTCAGCCCAGTATGGGGGGCGGGTGGCCAGCCTCATGGAGATGAAACTCAAGCCCGACAGCATTGACCGCTTTCGCTTCCATGCCGGTATTAACCTGCTGCACACCAACCTCTACACCCAACTGCCCATGTTTCGCAAAAAAGCGGCTCTCATCGTGGGGCTGCGCAGCTCTTATGCCGACCTGGCTCCCAGCAGTTTTTACAAAAAGTGGTTTGATGTCATTTTTCAGCAGGGCAAAATTCAACAGGCAAAGGAAGGCAAACAGCGTGGAGCCGACTTTGTGCTGAGTCCCCTCGTGGCATTTAGCGACTTCAACCTCAGGTGGCTGCTTCGGCCTTCCTCCAAACACGAGCTCGCTCTGAGCCTGTACAGTGCCTCCGACCAGCTCGACTATTACCTCAGCGACCTATCCACCCATCAGTTCACCCTCAATACGCTGGACAAAATCAATCAGTCCAACGTTGGGATGAGCCTGAACTGGTGGCATCACCCACATCGCCAGTATCGCTCCCACACTACCCTGGCGCTTTCCAGCTACCAGCACCAGTATCTGTATGAGATGGAGGTTCCTTTGCCAGATTTTATGTATCATGCTACCTATTCTCAAACCAACAACCTGCAGGAGCTCAGCATCAAAAACCGGCATGAGTGGGAGTTTGTACCTGGCCACAGGCTGCTCATGGGCGGAGAAGTGGCCTATGGCTTTGCCGACCTGGTAAACCGCAGCGCGGAGAATGACTCCCTTCAGAATGAGGAAACGAGCACCTTCAACAGCCCCTGGCTGGCCACTTATGCCGAGTACGATTTCCAGGCAGGCAGGAAATTTCACATACGCGCGGGCCTGCGCCACCTTTACTTTGGTTCCATCGACTCTTCCTTTCTGGAGCCCCGCCTGGCCATTGACTACCGGCCCCACCCCCGCCTGCAGCTGCGGGTGGCCTGGGGGCACTACCACCAGTCACTCAGCCAGGTGGTATTTCACAACCCCCTGGGAGTAGGCGAGGCATTTTGGGTACTTACTGATCAGGAAAAAGTGGTGGTCAATTCGCGGCAGTGGAACCTGGGGCTCGACCTCAACATGGGCCACACCCAGCTCAAGGTCGATGCTTATCACCGGCGGGTAACGGGTTTGCTGAGCTTCACCCTGGCCTACGACCGGGAGCTGGACCAGCCTACCCGGGAGCTGCCCCTGGAGCCGGGCGAGAGCCGGGTAGAGGGCGTTGAGCTGCTGCTGCGCCAGCAATGGGGTGCCTACCGCCAGTGGCTGGGCTATACCCTCAGCAGGGTGCGCTACCGCTTCAGGCGCATCAATGAAGGGCGGCCGTTTTTTGCTCCTCACGACCAGCGTCACAGCATCAAATGGACCCATTTACTGGCCCTGGGAGACTGGGAGTTTGCCGCTAGCTGGATGCTTCATACCGGCAGGCCCTATACACGCGCCAAAGCCGTAGTGCAAAACGAAAACCCCAATGAGGTGCCTTTCTACATTGAGCTCGACCACCCAAACGGTGCCCGCCTGCCAGCCTACCACCGCCTGGACGTGGCGGGTAGTTATACCTTCCCGCTGGGCAGGCGCCAAAAATGGCGCGGCAAAGCAGGCCTCTCTGTTTATAACCTCTACAACCGCGCCAATGTGCAGGGCAAGCGATACCTCATCGACTTTCCCCAGTCTGCCGGCCAGGC
>RFHT01000006.1 GCA_003696835.1 Bacteroidota bacterium | reverse complement strand
TTGCCAGCAACAAGCAGCAGAACAGCAATTGCCGGCACATCCTCATTTCCTACGCGCTTTTTTTCGCCTGCCCCTTTTCCCCCTGCCCAACCACAACAGCAAGCCCAGCAAAAGCAGGCCCGCAGCGCCCATGATCAGCACCCTTTGAGAAGGCCACCAGACAGGTTTTTCTGTACCGTCCTTCTCTGGTGGATAACAAATGCGGAAACTGATTTCATGCCGGGGTATTTTGCTCTGCCACAGCTGCATGGTATTGAGCATGCGGCCGCGTCGCGGCCGGTTCCACACCATCAGCTTGAGCGTATCGGCCCGCAGGCCCCCAGCCAGTTCCGCTGCCGTAGGCAGGGGGTAGGCAAAGGCCGACAGCCGCTGAGTCTTTCGGGGGGTGATCCATCTGCGAATTTTTTTGCCATTGCGGTAGATGGCAATATGCGCCACCTCCTCGTACAGGCTGTCGGGAGGGACCTGCAGCAGGTGGGCCGCCCGTTTGAGCAGATCCATGACCGGCGGCTGCTCCCCCGGGCTGAGCCGGAAGTCGCAGCAACCTGGCAGGGGGCGCAGCACGGCCATGCCTGTGGGCACCGAATCGAGATCATCAAACACAATGCTGGCATGGGAAAGCACCGAAATGCGGTCGCTTATGTCCGCCCTGAGCGGCAGACGGTAGCGGATAAAGCCACGAGCCTCTGCCAGGGGCAGCCTGATGCCACCAGCTTGCTTCATTTTCATGCCCGGCAGGTGTACCTCCTCAAGTTGCCAGCGTATGCGCCTTTGTTTGGGAAATATGTCAAAACTGTAGCGCGCAGTCCCCGGAGAGACAGCTGCAGCCGGAAGGGTATCACCAGAGGTGATGACCTCCAGCACCTCCAGCTTGTGCAGGTCCACCCCTGCCGGAACGGAATCCCACACCACCACGCGTTCTGCGTAGCCCCCACCGGTATTGTGAAAGGTGATGCTGTATTCCAGCATGCGGCCGCTACGTTCAAAGACTTTGGGGCACAGCATGCTGGGGCTTACGCGCTTCACGTTGGGGTCGTGGGCTTTTTGTACCGTACTGCTGGCCTGCTGCTGGTCCACCGCTTCTCCCGCACCATTGAGGCGACTGATAGAAAAAGGGAAGCTCTGGCCTTCTTCCAGCGACTCATCGGCCAGCAGGGAAACGTATAGATGGGCCTGCCGTTGGGTAAAGTCAAAGCTGTCGAGGGGGAAATACACCCGGCCCGAATCGGCAGCGAAGGTGAGCTTGCGGCCCTGTCCCCCCTCGGGGTAGCCCCAGGCTTGTATGAGGCTGAAGTGCGCGGGCTGAAATTCAAACAGCAGGCCGCCCTCTTGCATACTCAGCAAGCTGTCTTTCACCCCCAGCACAAAAGTAACGGGACTTTTTTCTACCAACTGGCGCACCTCTTTGAGGCCCACGCTATGGTCTTCTAGCTGGAGGGCACGTACCACGTAGCTGTCGTCGGGCGGCAGACTGCGTTCCTGCACAAGTACATCCACGGGGGGATCCTGGGCGATGAGCACCTCCGTGGCAGGGGCACTGTCGGGGCGCATGCGGGCTTCGGCATCGGGGTCGTCGTCGGGGTCGGTGGAATAAATGGCCGTGGCCTCTACATGTGCGCTGTAGCGGGCGGCGTCGGCATAGAGGTGGTACACCGTGGAGTCGCCATCGACGTAAGCAAAGTTGCCGTCGCCAAAATCCCAGAAAAACGTATAGCGAGCCAGGGGCGTATCGCCCTGAATGGAGGGCAGGCCCTCCAGGGCAAAATACACCGTGCTGCCCTCCACACTGGTGCGCAGGCTTCCCAGTCTGCTTTCAGGGGTGAATCCCGTTTGGGTGAGCTGGGCTTTCAGCGCATGGGCAAGCAGCAACAAGCCGAGCAGCCAGCATATTGTTACAAGGGTTTTCATGTTGTTGTGGCTTTTGGTGAATGATTCGTAGCCAGCCTCTGCCAATCACTGGTAAATTACAGATATGCCGCTTACAAACAAAGTCTTGGGTATTTAACCTGCTATAGCCTTCAGGGCAGTATGCTTACCAGCACGCGTTTGTAGCGGGTGAGGGCGGGCCATTGTCGGTGACCGCCAGTATCAAAATGGGCCGTTTGGGGGTAGGCCACTTGGGGCGCTTCAAAGCGCGCCTGGCCGAATGGGGCTGCTGCAGCCTGATGCTGCCCAGGAAAAGCTCCCCTCATTTTCGTGGAGGGGCTGGGGGTGGTTGATGCAAATCGTTGAAAATGAGTGGGTTATACTGGGGGTAAAACCCATCTACCGGCGCCAGTTTACAACTGGGGCCGGTAGCAGGGGCCCCAGGCCTGCCGGGTGGGTGCAAACCTCATTGCTATTTCCGCAGCAGTTGTCCCGGTGTTAAACCGGGAACGCGGGCAGTTCCTATTGGCCTGCGGGGCACGCCATGAAGGGCGGCGCATCAATTTTGTTCCGAAAGCCCCGGGCTAAAGCCGTGGGGCAAAGGAGGCTGCCTGGCCAGACCCGGCTCCTTTGCCCGGCCACTTTAGTGCCGGGCTCCAGCACAGCAACAAGGGATACCCGCCTGCCGGCGCCAGTTTACAACTGGGGCCGGTAGCAGGGGCCCCAGGCTTGCCGGGTGGGTGCTAAATAGTTACTAGATTTTTAAATATGTTAGTTAAGTACTCCTTATTCTCTTCAATAAAGAGCACCTTATTTTCAGCAAATTCATCTTTAGTTGTACCTGAGCCATCTCCCCAATTGTTTCTTACTTTTTCAAAAGGTGTTACTGATAGAATGAATGCTGAAATGTGGACTTCAATATCTTTTTTGTCATTTTTTAAGTCCCTTTGAATTTTTGCTTCAAGCGTCTTTACATCTTCTTTGCACCAAAGGATTTTTGGGTTATTGAAATGATTGTCTCCAAGTAATATTCCCTTGGGATCCAGGAAGTAGATGTACTGCTTTTTGCCATCCACTACCCAAAGGATAAAGTCAGGATAAAAAGAGGAGCTATCCATGAAGAAACCAATACCCTTGACCGAAAGGTTGCGAAGTACAAATAGCTGCTTGTCATTGAATGTCTCTGTTTCTCTTACAAACTGGCGGAGATGGTCAATAAAATCCCTCTCCCCTTCATTTAATCTTACCGGAACGGTTTTGATCTCTTTGAATTTCTTCCCATCGGCCATGGAAGCGATGGGCGAATAGAGGTGCTTATCAAAGTGAATAGAGGGAAGCGTAGCATCATCCTGCTCATACATCACTGTGATCTTAGCTTCTAATTCCTGGATGAAGGAATCATATTTTTTGGGCACCTTTACAATCATCGTATGTGAAGCCGGGAACATGGCTTCATGCTCTTCGTGTGTGAGCATGTCATAGGTCAGGTATTTGGAAAGGAATGCCTTTTCTTTATCAGCATAAAACTTATTGATGTAGTCCTTTACCAAACTCACAGCTACGCCCTGTATGTTACCTGAAATGGCTTCCTTGATGCCAAATTGCCCTTTATGGCTTAGTAGATTGAAGCCACCACTGTCTACTAGCTCGGATAGTACAGATTGGCTTATAATCAAATTGTGATACCCTTTGAGTAGCTTGTATCTGTTCGCTTCTAAATAAAGAGCGTTGTAGTCGATGAAGTCGCTAAAACCTTTTAGGAAATTCCTTTGATAATCCACCACATCTTCAGCCACCTGACTATTGAAGCCACCTGCTGCAATACTGATTTTATTACGCATGTCAATAGTGACCCTTTTCGCCACATCTGCGCTGTATTTCAATTCAATCAGTTCATCCTTAAATGATTTTCCTTCTTGTGTTTTGAAGGTCATGATTTTCCCATTCCATTGGTCTTCACGATTGAACTCAATCTTGATGGGTACATGGGTGTAATCTGGCACTTCCTTTTCAATTTCGGTTACGAAGCGATGCATGTAAGAAGCATTCAAGCCCATGATGGAAATGGTTTGTAAGGCCCGGATGTGGTAAGGCGCATTGGCTTCTTCGCGTTTTAAGGATAAATTCTTGCCTTTAAGCCGAACACCTCGCCCAAATAACTGAATGATTTGGGCACCTTCGCTTTTACCCATGTTCATTAGTCCCATACTGGAAACTCGCCATGAGTTCCAACCTTCGATAAACTTCTTGGACCCAATGAGGATATTGATGGTAGAATGGGTCTCTGATATGGCTTGAAACAACGAATGGGAGAAGTTGTCATCCTGGATGGTCAATTCTCCTTCCGTGTCTGCTTCCAGCGTTTTGGCATACTTAGGTACATCACCAATATTGATGACGGCAAAATATTGATCGCTGGTTTTGGTCTTTAACCCGATTTCACCGTCTGCTTGTTTTACCTGGAAGGCTTCTATGTTTCCAATGCCATTGAATACCTTGCTCAGAATGGTTTCGGCAAGGGGCTTAGCTGTTCTTAGGTGTTCAAAATGGCCTTTGAAAATATCATTCCCATCTGCATCTCTTAGCTCGGTACTGTCATTGAGTATTTTATCAATATCCACTTGCAATGCAGCAGGGGAAGCGAGGGCATATTTAAAAAACTTGATGATACGGGAAACATCAGATACGGTGGACTTGTCTGCTTGTGTTTTTCCTGAACCAATGACCCGGCTTCCAACAAATACCCACAAGGGCTTCTCTATGTTGTATGGCCGCAGTTCCTTTTCATGATTCTCAAACAGTTCAAGCTGCTCGTAATAGCCCAACAGGCTTGCTGTAAGCAGTAGTTTGTTTTGTTCTTCGCTGTATTCGTTTTTGGTATCCAGGTTGAACACCCTGAAGTCTTTGCCGTAGCCGTCGGTATAGAAGTGGCGGTAGGAGTAGTCAAAAATGATGGACTTGCCGTATTCCTGCAACAAGTCTTTGGTACTATTGGTGATGATCTGACCAAAGGTGGCTGAATACTCAAAGGTGAATGAGCCTTCGCCACGAGTAAGGTACTCCCTTAAGGTTTTCCATGCACGCTCATCCGATTTCTGCCCTTTGTGGCCTTCGTCGATAAATACCAGGTTCTTTGACTCTGAGAAGTAGTCCACATCCACACTTACGCCTTCTCCTTCTTTGTCTTTCACCAGTTTGGTAATCTCCAGGATGAGTATTTCGCCTTCTTTGGTTTTCAGGCTTTCTTCACTTCCTGAATAGAGCTTTGCCGGAATGCCACTTTCCACACAGCTTTCGTAGTGCTGTCGGCTCAAGCCTTCATTGGGGGTGATGAGAATGATGTTTTCCCATTCTTTGAAGTACTTGGTGATTTGCCAATAGTTGCCATGCATCAAGAGGGTTTTTCCACTTCCGGTTGCCATCCAATAAGCGAGTTTCTTCAGGTCTGTTTCTGTGTAGGCTTCTATTTGCTTAAAGTCCTTGCTTCCTTGAGCATACTCGTTCAGCTTGGCAATCAGTTGATTTGAATTGTTGCTGTATTGGTCAAAAAAGTACTCGGTAAATAGCAAGGCAAACCACTGATAGTATTTGAAGGTGAAAAAAGGCTCTGCCCGGTTTTCACGCAGTTTTTTCTCATAGCCCTGTATGGCTTCATCGTATTGCTGTATGACACGGTCTTCCATGCGTTTGTTTGAGTTAGCCATCAGCACACTGGCAAAGTAGGTGTAGCCCGTAGAGCTGGTGCCTGACTCTTTGTTGTTAAACTCATCTCGCAAGTCTTCAAAGGCTTCATACCCCAGCTGATACAAGATGTACCTGAAAAGGACCAATTGTTTTTCTAGCTGCATGGTTAGGGTAGCATTTTGTTTTTGAATACTTCTTCAATGGGTTGATAGCCTTCTATATGAGCCTGGTCGTTGAGGTAGAGCAGATCATATTCAAAGGCCTTTAACTCGTCCTTAAGTACTGTAGCATCTGCTTTGTAATCTTCCAATTTCCAGTCT